>JAYEOJ010000469.1:0-9764 GCA_034722835.1 Bacteroidota bacterium
AATGACATTGAGTATTTTGACTTCCAGTTAACTCCTGTTGAGGCCAGATACATCAAAGTCCACGCAAAGAGTATGAAAGAAGCACCGGCGTGGCACCATGCCTCTGGCCTGCCATCATGGATCTTCTGCGACGAGGTAATCATAAACTAGGTTCACCAACATAAAGATTTTAAGCGACGAGTGATATGTCCTGAAGATATAGAAGCATGGACTGAAATACCGGGGGTATAAAAAAATAAAAGTCCGCCTGTGGAGACGGACCTGGCCCTGTATTGTCAGGGATATGATGGATGAACTGTCGCTTAGTATAAAACAAATTGCGTGCCAAAAGCACTACAGCGTCCAGTCAATCCCTGTTTTTCCCTGCTTTTCGAGGTATTCGTTGGTTAAGGAAAAGTGCCGGCATCCAAAAAATCCATTGTAGGCGGATAAAGGGGATGGGTGGGCCGCCTTTAGAATGAGGTGTTTATTTCCGTCTATAAGAGACTCCTTGGCCTGTGCAAAGCGACCCCAGAGCAGGAAGACAATCCCGCTTTTCTCCTGTGATACCACCTCAATAACCCGGTTGGTAAAGGTTTCCCAGCCTCGCTTTTGATGTGATCCTGCCTGGCTGTCACGTACTGTCAGGGTGGCATTGATCAGTAAAACCCCCTGGTCGGCCCAATTCTCCAGGTTGCCATGTGACGGAACGGGAGTACCCAGATCCGAATTCAGCTCTTTGAAAATATTCACCAGTGAAGGGGGCTGAGGGATGCCAGGCGGAACAGAAAAGCACAGTCCGTGGGCCTGACCCTTTCCGTGGTAGGGATCCTGCCCCAGGATTACCACCTTGACCCGGTCAAAGGGAGTGCGCTGGAAGGCATTAAAAATAAGTCGGCCCGGCGGATAGAGGGTGTATTTCTTTTTCTCCTCCAGCAGAAACTCCTTGAGTGTTCTGAAATAGGGTGACTGGAACTGATCCATAAGGACAGATTTCCACCCCTCTTCAATGGTTGGATCGATTGTTTGCATAGGGATGAAAGTAATTAAAGTTGAGGAGCGGCGCAATGGTTCAGAGGGTAAACCTGGCAGAGAGGATGAAGTTTCTTCCGGGGGCACTTAAACCGGAAGCATAGGGTTTGTAGAACTGGTCCAGGAGGTTCTCAACCGCCAGCATCAAATCCACATATTTACCAGCCTTATAAGCAACTTTAATATTGGCAGTCCACCAGGAAGGAAATCCGTCTTCCATGGCCTCCCCTTCGTTGTCCTCCCCGAAAGGGGAAAAATCAGCTGTATGTTTCCAGCCCTGGTAAACAAAGTACATATCTGCGAAAAAGCGTTTTTCCCGGTAGCTAAATGAGGCTCGTCCAAATATGGGAGGAATATGTCCAAGGGGAACATCTTCGCTCAGGTTATGCCCCTTGGTATAGTTAAAGGTTCCTTTCATGCCTAGATGATTGTTCAGGTTGAAGGTCATACCAAAGGAGGTGCCATATATATAGGCCTTACCTGCATTATAGTTGGCGGTGATTTTATACAGATCACCATCATAATAAAGGGAATCTTCCCCGTTTAACTGGTAGCTGGTCCTGACAATGGCATCATCCAGGTAGGAATAGAATCCCACCAGCTGTATTTTTAGATAATCTTCTATAAACCTGCTGATTCCAATCTCGGCATTATAGGTATATTCCGGCGAGAGATCGGGATTGGGAACAGTCACATAGTCCTCCTTTGCCCTCACTTTTCCATAATCGTCCACGTTGGGGTTTCTGAAACCAGAGGAAAGAATGGCGTTCAACTGCCAGCGGTCCGATGGAGAATAGACCAGTCCGACACTCCCGGAAAGTGCTCCATGGTACATGCTGATCTCTTCATAAGAGAGCAACGGGTTGCTAAACTCGGAGTACATAGATCCCCAGTTATATCTGGACCCCAGGTTCAGCACCAGTTTATTGTTCATGATCCATTTATAACTGATGTAAGCAGAGGCATTCCAGGTCTGGCTTCCTCCTTCAGGATATCTCGTCTGCGCGGCCTGATGATCACCCGTCATAATATTTTCGTACCAGGCCTCTGATTCCACCAGGTTATGGTTTAACTCTGCACCATAGTGAAGATTATGCCTGGCCCCCCAGATCTTAACCAGGTCCAGATTCAGACTGAATACCATCACGTCTTCCTGCTGGGTTAGAAGTTCATCGTTCCTGAATTTACGCGAATAACGATCCTCATCAATTCTCTGGAAAGCTACCAGAGTAGTCATATTGGTGAAGACCGGATTCGCTTTCTTCAGAACATTTTTCAGGGAAGCAAGGAACCTGTTCTGTGGGCCATAATAGTATTGAGCATATTTAAGATTCTCTCCATTGTAATCATTTAATTTGTCAATCCGGGAGATATCCGACGAGGTGGAGTACTGCAAATTCAGAATCCAGTCCACATACTGTGATGGCGTATGCCGGATTTTCTGAAGAATGTCCATCTGGCTGTATCCGGTGTTAAGCTGAATCAGCGGATTTTCATTGCTGAGGGTTGAATCCATGCCATTCACCTGGTCCACATAATGCAATAATTCTCCCCAGCTCCCCAATTCCGAATCTCTTCTGTTCCCGATCCTGATATCACCCAGTTTTTTATATGTAAAACTGGTAAGGGAGGCCCAGCGTTTCTTTCCAAGCGCAAAATCGAGATGACCCGTTGTGCCATTCGAGGCCGAGGCATATTGCATATAGGCCTGGGCATTTACCCGGGTCGTACTGTCTGTACCCATCTGGGGATCCCTGGTGTAGTAGTGGATCACCCCACCAAGGGCATCACTTCCATACATAATAGAGGTGGGACCGAAAATAACCTCTGTCCGCTCGAGAATGGATGGATCAATGGTTATGGAATTCTGAAGATGCCCGTTCCTGTAGATTGCATTGTTCAACCGTACTCCATCTACCACAAGGAGGATCTTGTTGGCTTCAAATCCCCGCAGGATGGGACTCCCCCCGCCTCCCTGGGTTCTCTGAACCATAATATTTCCAGTTTCTTCCAGGATATCGGCCGAAGTAAATCCGGTTGACTCCATAAGGACATTGTCTTTCAGTACATCAACCATGTAGGGAATAATCAGGCTGCTTTCCCTGTATTTGGATGCAGAAATAACGTACTCATCGATCAGAATTCGTTTTCGCTGTAGCTGGATCTGCTGCCCAGCGGAAATATCTGACCGTTTGTATTTCTTCATCAGATAAGAAGGGTGCTGGAAAATAATGGTATCACTTCCCTGGAATATGGATATATCTATCATACCCAAAGAGTCGGTAATGGCTGCCTTCTCCTGGGAGGTATTAAATACTGCCACACTTTCAATGGGGGTATGGTCGGAGGAGTTTATAAGCTGTATCTGCTGGCCTCGGGATACTACAGCGGAAACTAATATGCTTATTATGAAGAGAATACGATATATCATGCCCTGCGAAAATACGCAATATTATTACAAAAACTATACCAATCTTCAGTGTTGGTAATTTTCCCGTAATCCTGCCTATGAAATTCATATTTTTGGTTCAAACAGGAGCTAAATGGCAAGACGGATCATATACGGTGGCCTATTTGCGGTAGTTTGTCTGGGACTAATCACTTTATTCATAATCAAAAAGTTTGATAAAGTAGTACCGGTTGAGGTCCAGGGAGCAATACCCGAGGGCGCCATTTTGTTCGCGGAGGATATTGATTTTGAATACCTGACAGAAACATTTCTGCCGGAAAGCCGGATCTGGATCGACTTTGTGAATATTATTGAAAGGGGGGAACTGGACTCCATATTGAACGTTGGGCTCGGACAGGTTCGTTCCTCAGAATCCCTGAACAAACTGTTATTAAATAAGGGGATGAATCTCTCCCTGCATAAAGTGGGCAAAGATCAGCTAAGACCGCTTTTTTACCTGGAATATTCCGCATCCCACAGTGATAATGAATTCAAGCATTTGATGTTGGCCTTGCTTGAGAAAAGAGCCATTGTCAATGAGCGAAAATATGAGGCTGAGGAAGTGTATGATATTTCGGGCGGCCCTGGATTTGTATCAGGGACGTTCACTTTTGCATGCCTGGAAGGATTGTGCCTGATCAGTTCCTCCTCCATGCTTGTGGAGGAGTCCATCAGGACCATCCATTCCGATACCAACCTGGGATCAGTGGAAGGACTCCGGAAGGTAAGGGAAACAGAAGGCAGGTATGTGCATGCGAATGTTTATATCAATTATCACAGGTTGGCTGAGCTTTTTCATCCCTTTCTCAAAGAAAGCGAATGGGGAAAGCTTGATAAGCTGTCCAAACTTTCCTCCTGGGGAGAACTGGACCTGGATGTGAAGCAGGAATCAGTGACCCTTAACGGCATGAGCCATGCCGATCCCGATCTTCCTTTATTCCTTGGAACCTTCAGGGAGCAGTCTCCGGTAAAAATGGAGTTGCATGAAATATTGCCATCCGGAATGAGTTATTTTTTGCACCTGGGTATCAGCAACAAGGCAAAGTTTAAGGAACAGGCCATTTCTTACCTGAATGCAACAGGTACAGGAACGGAGATCGAGGCAGAGTCAGACAGGCTTGACCAGCTATATGGAATAGATCCGCTGAATGACCTCACCCGGATAGTAGCCGACGAGATGGCCTGGTTTGCCATTGAAGGGGTAACAAAGAAGCCGGAGGATGAGTTTCTGGTTATTGAGACCCGGAGTCGAAGCGAGACGGTGGATGTGATGATGGCTTGGGTCAATCAATATCTTCAGGTCAACGCTTTTGATATGCAGTCGGTCCGAAAGGTATACCGACTGGACAATCAGACAAGCTTTAACATATACAGCCTCCCGGACCAGTTTTTCAAAGGAAGCTCAGCAGACCGTCTGTTTAACACCCACTTTACCCTGTATGAAAACTATCTTATTTTTGGTCCCTCTGTGGATGCTCTTTCCAGAGTGATCTATCAGAATGTGCTCCACAAGACATTTGTCAGCGATCCTGTTTTCAAAGAGATCTCAGATTATCTGTCAAACCGCAGCAATGTGACCCTTTTCGTAAGACCCTATGCATTCATCGACTACAGAAAAGGCCTGTTAAATGAAAAGATGGCCGGTCAGCTGGATAATATGGAGCTCTTTTTTCGCCGGATTCCCGGAGTGGTTGTGCAGTATAGTACCGAAGGTAATCTCTTTTATCAGAGTATCAGTAGTAAATATACCCCACAGATTAAGGAGAAGGCACTCACTGTCTGGGAAAGCCTGATGGACAGTGCTGTTGTAACCAAGCCCGCCCTGGTTGAGAATCACAACACTTCAGAGAAGGAGATTTTTGTTCAGGACCTGGCAAATAAGGTGTACCTGATTAATAGCACTGGCAGAATTCTGTGGAAGCAGCCTGTTGATGGTCCTATAATGGGGGATGTACAGCAGGTGGACTTCTACAAGAACGGTAAATTACAGTATCTGTTCAATACAGCCAGGAAGATCCATTTAATTGACAGGAACGGAAACTATGTGGAGCGTTACCCCATTTCCTTACGATCTGATGCAACCAATCCCCTTGCACTTTTTGACTATGATAAAAGCCGGAACTATCGTCTCTTTGTAGCCACAGCAGACAGAAAGATCTATGTGTATGATATTGAGGGGAATATGGTTACCGGGTGGAAATTTGGGAAAACAGAATCCATGGTTAACGGGAAAATACAGCACTTCAGGGTCCACGACAAAGATTATATTGTTGCAGTGGATCAAAACAGGGCCTATTTTCTGGACCGCAGGGGCAGGGAACGGATCAGGCTGAAGGAGCGACTGGCCTTGTCTGTACAAAACCCACTTACCCTCGATATGAATATCAGGGAAGAGAGGCCCAGGTGGATAAGCACAGATACTGCAGGGAGTGTAGCTGCCATCTATTTAGATGGATCAGTCTCCAGCCTGCTATCCAGAAAAATGTCACCGGATCACTATTTTTCCATGGTGGATATAAGTAGGGACGGAATTCCCGAATTTCTTTTTGTGGATGGGAACGAATTGGATGTGGTCAGGCAGGATGGCAAGCGCTTGTTCAGTTACAAGGTGAGGGAGCGCATTAGTGAGATGCCTGATATCTATAAGTTCTCAGCCTCGAATGTAAAAATCGGAATTACTGACCGGTACAGGAACAAAATTTACCTGATAAATTCTGATGGTTCCCTTTACGAAGGATTTCCACTGGAGGGTTCCACACGATTCAGTATCGGGTATTTTAAAGGTTCCGACAGCAGATTTAACCTGATTGTGGGAAGTGAAAACAATTTCCTTTACAATTATTCAATCGAATAGCCATGAGGAAAACTATATTTTATTGCGCGATGTTAATAATGGCCGGAGGCCTTTTTTTGCACTCCTGTCAAAAAGAGCAATTTCAGCTGGAGAAGCTGTCTGATGAGATTGAGATTCAAACGGATCTTGTGGCTCCGCTGATACATGGATCTATGGGCATGGGCGAACTGGTAGCAGAGTTTGATTCAACTGGATATGTAGGTGAATTTGAAGACGGTCTTCTTTATCTTACCTATTCGGATACCATTGTGGAGGTGATGGTGGATACACTCGATCTGGTGATTGATGGTCTTTATAACGAGATCTATTTTGATACTGAGGTTAGCGGGGATCCCGATTTCATTACCAGTATCCCTGGAGATACCATTCATTTTATAAAAAGCAAGAACTTTGGATTTGAGACAAGGGGTGACAATCGATTGGATAGCATTGTATTTAAAGGGGGGGAATTGGTAACCGAAATAGAGAGTACTTTTGAGCATGCCGGATTCTTAACCATCAGCAGTTTGCATATTCTGGACGAAAACAGGAGTCCATATAGCTATACTGTCCAAATCAGTAGCTCTACAGGGGACTTTGTCTGGTCAGAGAGCCTGGATCTGGATGGCTATTTCCTGGGAACTGAACAGCAGGGCGATTCCAGCGTATTCAGGATGGATTATGACTTTGCATTGATCAACAGTGGTAATCCAGTTAATCCGGGGGATTTTTGTGACATTAACTCTAACTTCCTGGATATGGACTTTTACAGTCTGTTTGGAAAGGTGGATCCCAGTGAAGTTGTTACTGAGAGTGGAGAGCTGGAAATTCCTATTTATGCCGATTTCCCAGAACTGTCACACCTGAAACTTGCCGATCCGAGGATCAGCATATTTACCGAGAGCTCCCTGGGGATTCCCTTTGAACTATCATTTGACAGTGTCATTGCCACCGCGGAGGATGGCTCCACTGAAACCCTTGAACTTTACGAAGGGCATCCGTTCATCATTCCGGCACCTACAATTGACATGGTGGGTGAAACGGCGTATGGAGAGTTTTATATCAACAACCAGACATCCAATATTCAGGATTTACTGAATATTGCTCCCCATACGCTTTCTTATACAGCGACCGGGGACATCGGTTCACAGAGTCAGAACCACTTCCTGCTCGATACCAGCAGATTTATGACTGAGCTGGAATTTCTGTTGCCTCTGGACCTGGCATTTACGGAATATTCTCTGGCAGATACCCTGGAGTTTGCGCTGGGGGAAGATGGCATCGATACTTCGCTGATAAAACAGGTGGTGGTCAATCTCTCTATTCTTAATGAGTTGCCCATTGAATTGGGCTTCCAGGTATATTTATTGGATCCATCTTATACAGTGCTTGATTCTCTTTTAAATGGCGATCCTGTATTTCTCGCTTCATCGGAGGTGGATAGTGAAGGAAAACTATTGCTTGCAAGTGAAACAAGCCACAGCATTGACTTTCCGGCAGAAAAACTGGGAATCCTTGAGCAAACAGAATATTTATGGATTGAGGCACGAATGGTCACCGCTGAATCAGGTGTCCCATTTGTTAAATTTTATTCCGATTATACACTGGATTTTGAGATTTCCTTCTTTGCTGAAATAAGAATTAATAACAGGGAGTTATGAGATTAATCTACAAGATCATTTTTAGTCTGGCATTGCTCACAGGAACAGCTTTGCTGACATGGGCCCAGACCCAGAATTCCCTATATTTTATGAAAGGGATTCCCCAATCGAACAGAGTTAATCCTGCACGAAGTCCCGATTGCGGATTCTATATTGGAATCCCCATCCTGTCTCCGATAAGTACACAAATCACATCAGATCCCCTGACGTATGAAGATGTGATCTATCCCCATCCTACGGAGGATTCTCTGATCACCTTTCTCCATCCACTGGGCGACCAGGAGGCCTTTCTGAATACACTAAAGCCCTTAAATGTAGTGCTTGCTGATACGAGAACTTCCGTTTTATCAATTGGCTTTGGTACTGGTGCAGGATTTTTCTCTTTGGATCTCACCACCAGGGCTGAAGCGAATCTTTATTTCCCGGGCGACCTGGCCAGGTTGGTGCTGGAGGGTGCCGATGAAGGTGGAGTCTATAATATGGATGGCATGGGTCCTGAACTTTCAGGCTTTGATGAGATTGCCGTGGGCTGGTCAAAAGCCTTTGGAAGCAAGTGGAAGATCGGTATCAGGGGGAAGGCCCTGTTTGGTTTCGGAAACCTGAGCGTCACCCGTTCAGAACTTGAAGTAAACACCTCAGAGGAGTTCTGGAATATTCAGGCAGATATGGAATTTAGTGCTTCATTGCCCTTTGCTGAGGTCGTCTATGATGAAGACGGGATGATAGAGGATATTATCATCGAGGACGGCATAAGTTCTACACAACCCGGGGCCATTTTTAAGGAGGCCTTTAACACGAAAAACTTTGGACTGGCTGTAGATCTGGGTGTTGATTACAGGCCTACAGACCGCTGGTTGATAAGTGCCAGTGTCCTTGATATCGGATATATTCACTGGACAGATGAGGTTCACAAGATGAGTTTTAAAACCGATTATGATTATATGGGTCTGGAAGTGAATCCGCTGGATTTTACGGGCGACCTGAGTTTCGGAGATTATGTGGACAGCTCTTTCTCTGCAATAGCCGATTCTCTGGCAGACGGACTTGTATTTAGCCCCGGAGGGACCTACAATAGCCGCTTGAATCCAAAACTGTATGTTGGTGCCTCCTGGTGGGCAACCCCAAGTATTAATTTTGGATTGCTCTCCCGGACTGATTTTCTAAGAGAGACCATTTTTGAACAGCTCACTGCCTCTGCCAATTTTGCTGCCGGCCGCATTCTTAATTTTACCTTGAGCTATACCTATATGACGAGCAACTGGAAAAATTTAGGCGCCGGGATCTCCCTCAATGCCGGACCGGTAAATATCTATGCGATCTCAGATAACACGCTGAATATGATATTCTGGACTGGAGAAGCTCAATCAGTAAATCTCTGGTTTGGAATGAACCTGGTGTTTGGATATAAGAAGTGCCAGACTCTGGATACGGACAGACCCCTTGTTTATTAGTGCTTGCAGCGGATTAAAAATCTTTGATTTGCTTGGCCATATTGGTGGCAAAAACAAAATTATTCAGGGCTTCATTATCGGTTTGAAGAATCTCCTCCCTGGATCCCTCCCAACATTTACATCCCTGGTAAATAAAGATCACATTATCACCGATCTCCAGAACCGAATTCATATCATGCGAGTTAATAATGGTTGTCATCTGGAATTCTTCGGTGAGTTCCCTGATCAGGTTGTCAATCACTATACCGGTTTCAGGATCCAGTCCGGAATTGGGCTCATCACAAAGCAGATACCTGGGATTAAGGGCTATGGCCCGGGCAATTGCAACTCTTTTTTTCATCCCGCCACTTAACTCAGCA
>JAYEOJ010000470.1:0-2373 GCA_034722835.1 Bacteroidota bacterium
GAAGACGTTCAAAGGCCTTCAGCTTCTCTTCAGTACTATGCATACTATCCTTCTTTGAATTCAACCCTGATGGTTGAGTTTGTGTTTAACTTCAGTAAACCGGCAGCATTTCCGTTCCTGATGGCGATCTCAAGCAAGCCGGAGGAGTTGAAAATAGCCAGCAGTTCACCCGGCTCGGTTTCGTTGTATCGTTTATTGATCCTGTCTACCATATAGTGTTTGCTCTGGATAAAAATCTCAAAGGCTTTTCCGTCTCCAACCCGGTTGAAGAGTTCCTGAGATATATTTGTAATGGCATTCTGATAGGAGTCAATATGGATAACACTTCCTGTAATGGTACCATCCTCAATGGTTGCCCGCAAGGGGGTTTGCCTGTCAAAATCTTTGGCTGGTGAACCCATTTTTCCAAGGGGGGTTCCTCCCGATAGTTCACAGGCAGCCCTGGCAAAAACCGAAAGAGCGATAAAGGTGTCAGGATCCTCATTATAGTGGTCTGTCAGGGTCACCACTTCTTCCGGCTCCGAACCTCCAAGCAGACCCAGAATCCCGTTGTCGGCACAAAGAAAGTAATGCTTGTCCTTTCTTGCTGCCAGCAGCTCTTTGCCTAAATCCGGCTCCGAATTAACCGCAATGATATGAATGGTGTTATCCGGAAAATGGGGATAACTGTTCCTGACAATAAATGCCGCGTGGGAGGAATTGTATGATTTAATCCGGTGGTTGATGTCTACGATTCGTGCGTCTGGACAGGCTGACAGAAGTTTCCCCTTAAGTGATGCTACATAATAATCATTTTCGTTCCAATCGGACGTCAGCGTGATAATGTGCATGGGTCTGTACCAGGGATTTTCTTATTGGAATGTTGGAAAAAACAACTTAATTTGCACATCCAAAAATAGTGATTATAATTTAATTTATGGCGGAAAAACTGATCTATTTAGAAGGTGTCGATCCTGTTGATTTCTATGGTGTAAACAATGTCCGCTTCAACAAATTCATCGAACTATTTCCGGATTTAAAGATTGTTTCAAGGGGAAATGAAATCCGTATTTCAGGGAAGAAAGAGCGCCTGGTGGATTTTGAGGAAAAGGTGGATCTGTTCCTGCGATACCTGAGGAAATCTCAATCACTCACATTGCCCGATCTGGACGATTTGCTTAATGGATCTGTTGATCATAAAATGGAGGCACCCGGACCGGAAGGGGAGGTGTTGTTGCACGGGGACAGTGGAAGAAAGATCAGGGCCGTGACCATAAACCAGAAACGCCTGGTGGACGAAGGTATGCTGAATGACCTGCTGATCGCAGTGGGCCCGGCTGGAACCGGGAAAACCTATACGGCCATTGCCATGGCGGTGAAGGCACTGAAAGAGCGTGAGGTCAAGCGGATCATATTGACCAGGCCCGCAGTGGAGGCTGGAGAAAAACTGGGATTTCTGCCAGGTGATTTCAAGGAGAAGCTGGATCCTTATCTTCAGCCCCTCTATGATGCACTGAGGGATATGATTCAGCCCAGGAAACTGATCCAGTTTATGGAGGATGGTACCATTCAGATTGCCCCCCTGGCCTATATGAGAGGGCGTACGCTTGATGATGCCTTTGTGATCCTTGATGAGGCTCAGAATGCAACAGCAAACCAGTTTAAGATGTTTCTGACCAGGATGGGGCCCAAAGCCCGTTTCATTGTTACAGGAGATGATTCGCAGGTGGATCTTCCAAGGCGGGACGATTCCGGACTGGTGCAGGCCATGCGGATACTGGATGGGATCAAAGGGATTTCAATTATACGCTTTGATGACCGTGATATCATCAGGCACAGGCTGGTAAAATCTATCGTTAAAGCCTATGATAAAGCTTAGTGCCCGGTGAAGCAGAAATTATATAACTTTAAAAAAAATAGACTCAGTTATGGCCAATGCATTAAAAGGAACAGCGTTTGAGCTGGCAGGACAAAAGAGCCTGTATACAGGTAAGGTTCGGGATGTTTATAATATTAATGACGATTACCTGGTGATGGTGGTTTCGGACCGGATCTCAGCGTTTGACGTAGTTCTCCCCAGGGGGATCCCCTATAAGGGCCAGGTCCTGAACCAGATTGCATCTAAATTCCTGGATGCCACAGCCGATATCGTGCCCAACTGGAAGATCGATTCTCCCGATCCCAATGTCACAGTGGGTCACATGGCCGACCCTTTCAAAGTAGAGATGGTGATCAGGGGCTATGTGACCGGTCACGCCTGGAGGGAGTACAGGTCAGGCAAGCGCATCCTGTGTGGGGTCCCTATGCCGGATGGATTAAAAGAACATGATCGTTTTCCTGAACCCATTATTACACCCACTACCAAGGCTGATGAGGGACACGATGAAGACATCT
>JAYEOJ010000471.1:0-2367 GCA_034722835.1 Bacteroidota bacterium
CTCATATTCGGTGTTAAGCTCCCGTTGCCACAGCACCCTGCCTGTATTCGCATCCAAGCAGAACAGGTGTCCCATGGTGCCCAGAGAGTAGGCCTTCCCTTCATTAAGGATCACAGAGGTCCTTGGTCCGGCCGGGTATCCTACATTATCGTATACACAGGCATATTGATGTGCCCAGATCTGCTCACCGGTCTGTTCGTCAAAGCAGAGCACCCGCTCTGCCTGCGAAGGCCGCTCGATCCGGTCAGTAACATACACCTTCCCTTTCGCTACTGTCGGCCCGGAATATCCCGGTCCGATGGGTACCGACCACTCTAATTCGATGACATCCGAATTAATTGTCTCCACAATACCGGAGGCCTCCCAGGTCCCATCCCTGTTTTCACCCCGCCAATCGGGCCAGTCCTGTGTCTGGCAACTCATATGAATGATCCCTAAAACAACCAGCAGAAGAATTCGATGCATATCCTGTTTTTTTACAAGATAGCAATAGAGATCAAACAAGGTACCTGTGTCATCCTTGAAATTCCACGAACTTTATAAGAAAAGGGGAAAGTATTGACAGTCTGCAGCGCTTCCTCAGTGAGGATACCATTGGGAACAGCGCAATCCTTGGCATCCTTCGCAAAGGGCGAAAAGAGGAGACTGAAGTAATCCCCGGTGAATGAATGGAATAGGCCGCAGAGAAAGAAAAAGAATAAAGCCAATGGAATTGTAACATAGCTTACATGCGGCGGAAATCATTATCGATGGACACTCACATATACTTAATGCAGGAGAAACCATTGTGATGCCTGCAGATATCCCTCATGCCCTTAAAGCTCCAGAACAATTCAAAATGGTACTTACGATGATCAAGAGTAAGTGACAAATGTATTCCAGAAGGAATTTATTTGCACAGTTTTTGCGTCTTGTTCGGGACAAGATCTGAAAACCCAAAGAATATGACTGAACCTGGAAAACTATACCTGCTTGCAATCCTTGCAATCTTTCTGATCATTCCCCTGCATGCACAGAAGAAGGGTTATTCCCCCGGAACTATAATCACCCTGGAGGGAGACACGCTGACAGGCCAGGTAAAAGACCGGTCTGCCGGGACCTTTACAGACCTGTATTCACGAATCCGCTTCAAAGGGGAGGGTTCTCTGCTCAGGAATAAATACAGCCCGGAACAGATCCTGGGATACACCTGTGGTGATCAGGTGTTTGAATCCATGCCCCTCAGGGAAGAATCCTCGTTTTTTAAGTTCAGATATCATGTAAATGAAGGCAATGAAAGAGTCTTTCTGAAGATAGTTTCCAGAAGTGAAGGACTCACTTACTATCACTGGGAGTATATGGATGGGGAAAATAGCTATGTGGACTACATCCCCCTCTTTTACAGAAATGGCTATGATCAGATGGTCAGGGCCACCCAGGGAGCGCTGGGACTAAAAAGAAAGCTTCTGATGGCATATTTCCAGGACTGTCAGCAGCTGGTCAGAGCCATCGAAAGAAAAAAGCTGAAAAGGGCCACCGATGTCTACGACTATTATGTGGGCCATTGCTATTAGTCAGCAATCCAACTGAGCAGCTTTTTATTGTCAGGCTTTACAGTGGGCGCGAAATGCCCCACCAGCTGGCCTTCTTCATCGATCATATACTTTTGAAAATTCCAGCTGACTTTGCTGTTTTCCACTCCATTGTCCTTTTTTGATGTCAACCAGTGGTAAAGCGGATGCTGATCGTCTCCCTTCACTGAGATTTTGCTCATCATCGGGAACGTCACTCCATAATTTAATCTGCAGAATGTGGCGATCTCTTCATCGGACCCCGGTTCCTGCTTGGCAAAATTATTTGCCGGAAATCCAATGATCATAAAATCATCACCCCCATATGTTTCATAAAGTTCCTGACAATTTACCATCCACCTGAAGCACCTCCTCCGCCCGAGGATCCGCCTCCGCCGGAAAATCCTCCTGAAGAGCTGCTTCCTGAACTCCATGAACCGCCGGAACTTCCCGATGAAAAGGTAAATCCCCCTATGGATGCTTTTCCTTTGGTACGCAGATCCGACTTTGCCTTTTTGAACCACGGTGTTTTCCGTATGTACAATTTTGCTGCCGGATACCCGATGAGGTAGATGATAAAAACCACCAGGGTAGCCTTTGTGCCCAGAACAATGATGGGGAAGGTCGCCCAGAAAGGAATTAAAAATAAGTAGAGGAACCATCCAAAGCCGGGGGTGGCAATCCCAACCAGCGTGAACCAGACTATAATTCCGAAAATAAATGCCCCGATCAGGATTCGTGTGCCCCAGGACATATCAGTGACTTCAATATCTGACAGACCAGATAATGAAGGGGAATCAGATGATTCATCGAAATC
>JAYEOJ010000472.1:0-9695 GCA_034722835.1 Bacteroidota bacterium
ATGGATGGGCCCGGACTGGAATAAGAAAACTGAAGATATGGCCTACCTGCTGGATACCATTGTGGATTATTTCGATCCTCCCCAGGAGAACCCGGGGACCCTGCAGCTGCAGATCTCATCGCTGGATTATTCCTCCTATACCGGCCGTATTGCTGTAGGGAAGGTACATCGCGGAAGCATTCAAATGGGTGACCAGGTCTCCATTGTACAGCGAAATGGCCTGAACCATAAATCCACGGTGAAGGAGCTCTACACCTTCGAAGGACTGGGCAAGGAGAAAACCAAGGAGTCCGTTGGATCCGGCGAAATCGTGGCGGTACTGGGACTGGAGGATTTTGATATCGGGGATACCATAGCCGATTTGGAAAATCCAGAAGCCATGCCACCCATCTCCATTGATGAGCCCTCCATGAGCATGCTCTTTACCATCAACAATTCACCTTTTTTTGGCAAAGAGGGGAAATATGTAACCTCCAGGCATTTGCGTGATCGTTTATTCAAAGAGACCGAGAAAAACCTGGCACTCAGAGTTGAGGATACCGATTCGCCCGATAGCCTGATGGTATTTGGCAGGGGGATCCTTCATCTTTCCATTTTGATTGAGACCATGCGCAGAGAAGGATATGAGCTCCAGCTGGGACAACCCAGGGTGGTGATCAAGGAGATCGACGGATTTAAGCACGAACCGGTAGAGCTGCTCTACATCAATGTGGACGAGGAGTTTTCCGGAAAGGTCATAGAGATTGTTACAGGACGTAAGGGGGACATACTGAACATTGAGAAAAAGGACGACCGGGTTAACCTGGAGTTTAAGATAACAGCCAGGGGATTGATCGGACTGAGGCAGCCCATCTTAACAGCCACGGAAGGAAATGCGGTGATTTCCCACCGCTTTTCAGGATACGAACCCTGGAAGGGAGAACTGGTACGCAAACGTAATGGAGCCATGATCGCCATGGAAACAGGGACCTCCATCTCTTATTCCATTGATAAGCTGCAGGACAGGGGCAAGTTTTTTATTGATCCCATGGAGCCGATCTATGAAGGACAGGTCATCGGGGAGCATACCAAACAGGACGACCTGGTGGTAAATGTGATCAAGACCAAGAAGCTGACCAATATGCGGGCCTCCGGTTCGGATGAAAAAGTATCCATCACTCCCGCCATTAAATTTTCTCTGGAAGAGTCACTGGAATATGTTGGAGAAGATGAGTACGTTGAGGTAACCCCGAAATCGATACGCCTGCGCAAGATCCTGCTTAAGGAATTTGAACGTAAACGTGAGAAGAAATAAAAACATGAAACAGATCCTTTCCCTGTTGCTTTTTGCGCTTCTTATCTACTCCTGTCAGAGTGGTAACAAAAGGGCGTACATGCTGGAATATGGCAATGAAACTATTGCTGATACGACTGCTTATGCCATGTTGGTGAATGGATTTGAAGAGCAATTTGCAACTATTGAAGCGGAATACGATTCAGCAAGGCATGAAAGGAAGCCTGAACTGGAAGCTGAATTCGAAGAGCTTGAGCATGCTATGGTAAAGGCGCAGAGGCAATTTGTAAGGGATTATCCTTCTTCCTACCAGTCTCTCCTGGTCCTTCAGGAAATAGACTGGAGCTTTGAGTTGGCTTCAGAATACAGGAGCTATCTGGATCTTCTTGATCCTGCCCTTCATGACAGCACACAATACCGGGAACTGGACCATCTGGTCACACGAATGGAAGGGGTGGAAGTCGGTAAACCAGCTCCCAATTTTTCCATGATGGATGTCAGTGGAAAAACAGTAGAACTCTCGGAAGTGTACAGGAGCTCAAAATACCTCCTGCTGGATTTCTGGGCCTCAAACTGCGGTCCGTGCCGCAAAGAAAATGTAAACATCAGGAAGGCCTACGACAGGTTTCATGAACTGGGATTCGATGTGCTTGGAGTGTCCACAGACACGCGTAGAGAGCATTGGATCAATGCGATCCAAATGGACAAGTTGATCTGGACCAATGTTTGTTCCATGGAGGCCTGGAATGAAAATGAAGTGGTACGCATGTATGCGCTCAGACAGACTTCCCAGAATTTCCTGCTGGACGCTTCAGGGGAAATCATTGCAAAGGAACTGAGAGGTGAGGAACTAATTACCACCCTTGAGAAACTGTTCCACTAGAGGATCTCAGATTAATTTCGACCAGACGGCTTTTTTTGCCAAAAACTGCATAGTAAGTCCCCTGGAAAGCATAAACAGAATGAAGGCGAACCAGAGCCCGTGGTTGCCCATGAGCTTGCCTGCCACGATATAGGCAGGGAAAAAGATAAGTAGCGTGGAAATCAACATGGCATTTCGCATCTCGGGACCAGCAGTGGCCCCGATAAAGATTCCATCCCAGAGAAAGGCAACGAAGGAGACCATGGGGACCAAAATCACCCAGAAGAAGTAGGGTCGGGCATTGGCGATCACTTCCTGATTATTGGTCAGCACCCTGAAAATGACATCTCCCCCCAGCAGGTAGATCAGGGTAAACAGGATGCTGATCCCGGTGCCCCAGACAAACAGCAGCCGGATGGATTGTTTCAGAGATATCCGGTCCCTGGCACCAATAAACTTACCTGTAAGCGCCTCCGATGCATGGGCAAAACCATCGATCAGGAAAGAGAAGAACATAAAGAACTGCATCAAAATCGAATTCACAGCCAGAATGGTATCGTCTCCCGCGTTCTGTAAATCCACACTGGCCGAACGGGCGGTAAAGATGGAGAAGACCACAACCAGGCACATGGTTCGGATAAAAATATCCCTGTTGATCAAAAGGAAATGCTTGAGTTTCTTCCACTGGACAGTGCCCTGCCAGGACCAGTATCTGAATAGTCGACGGAAATACTTCCTGAAAAAGAAAAGCGCGATTAATAGGCCGCTGTATTGTGCGATAACGGTTCCCAGTGCAACTCCATTGGATTCCATGCCCAGTTGCATGACAAAAAGGTAGCTACAGCCAATGTTTATTAAATTGGTACTGACCAGTACCACCATGGGAAGCCTGGCGTTTTGCATGCCCAGGAAAAATCCGAGCAGGGCAAATTGTCCCAGTGCTGCCGGAGCTGCCCAGATCCGGATCCTGAAATAGGCCATGGCCAGCTCTTCCACCCGGGTTTCGCCCTTCAGAACCAGGAAGCTCAGGCTTTCGATGGGCCTTTGCAGTACCAGCAGCACAAAGCTCATTACGATAGCAATAAAGGCAGCCCTGGAGAAAACAAGAATGGTCTCCGGCAGATCTTTTCTTCCCCAGGCCTGTGCTGTAAATCCACTGGTCCCCATTCTCAGGAAGCCCAGGCTCCAGTATATAAAGTTGAAGATCAGGGATCCCAGCGCAATTGCCCCGATATAGGCATCCGATTCCTGGTGTCCCATCAGTGCCATATCCACTATACCCAGCAATGGTATGGAAATATTGCTGATGATGTTAGGAACGGCAAGGTCCAGGATCTTCTTGTTCAAGCTTCAGAAATTTTGTCCGAAGATAGTGAAATCCCCTAAGCTGAATGCTCTTTGATTTCATTGAAGTATCTCGTACTTTAGATATGCACAAATCTTTCAAAAACATGGCTGTAAAACGAATCTGGCACGGGTGGACCACTCCCGAAAATGCAAATACTTACCAGGAGCTCCTGCATAAAGAGATATTCCCCGGGATCGAGTCAAAGGAAATGGAGGGCTACCGTTGTGTTGAGCTTTTCAGGCGCGATCTTGATGATGAAGTGGAATTTATGACCGTTATGACCTTCGATTCGTTGGAGGATATCATCGGCTTGCAGGGGAAAGATTATGAAAAAAGCTATGTACCGGAATCAGCTCAGAAGGTATTGAAACGATGGGATAAGACATCCTCACACTTCGAGGCCATTGAAAAGAGGACATCTCGCTTATGAGAACCTGTTTACTCTCTACCCTGCTAATTTTGGTGGGGCTGCTTTCTTTTCAATCCTGTAATACAGATGTAGCTGTCAGGCCCAATATTCTGCTGATCATGGTAGATGATCTGGGGTTCTCCGATTTTGGCTGCTACGGGGGTGAAATAGAGACTCCGAATATTGATAAACTGGCGGAAAACGGACTACGCTTTACCCAGTTTTACAATACGGCCAAATGCCACTCTTCCCGCATATCACTGCTCACCGGATTGTATCCCACCCAGGCTGGCGATGAAAGTCTAAGCAGGGGAGTTACCATTGCGCAGGTACTTGATTCGGCCGGTTATTTTACCTCCATGGCCGGCAAATGGCACCTGGACAAACAACCAACTGATTTTGGATTCAGGCGCTACTGGGGCCATCTTTCAGGAGCTACTGATTACTTTACAGGGGATTCAACCTTCCGATATAACGGAGCCCCATGGTCAGATTTTGAAGAGGACTTTTATACCACCGATGCCAATGTGAATTATTCTCTGGAATTTCTGGATGAAGCCCTTGAGAGCGGGAAGCCGTTTTTTCACTACATCGCATTTAATGCCCCACATTATCCCCTTCAGGCACCGGCAGAGGAGATCAAAAAATACCTGGGAGTATATGATGTGGGCTGGAACCGGATCAGGGAGACCAGATATGCCCGCCAGTTGGAGCTGGGTATTTTTGAAGCCACCCTGGAACTTCCCCCTATCCCGGAGCATATGACTGCCTGGGATGCTCTTTCAGCAAAAGAACAGCAGTTTGAAAGCTTTCGGATGAGTGTTTACGCGGCAATGGTCGACCGCCTGGACCGGAACATGGGTCGTTTAATAAACTACCTGGAGGAGAAAGGAGAGTTGGAGAACACTCTGGTGATGATTTGTTCCGACAATGGGGCCTGTCCGTTCGAGCGAAGCAGAAACCTGGAAATTCCACCCTGGAAAGGGGGCTCCTTTTTATTGTACGATGCCAGCTGGGCCACGGTCAGCAATACACCCTTGCGTCACTACAAGCAGACCCAACATGAAGGCGGGATCACCTCACCGTTGGTTGTGCACTGGCCGGGAAAGGTAAATAAGGAGGGTGCCTGGGAAAGGAGTCCCGGACACCTGGTGGATGTAATGGCCACCTGCCTGGAGGTGGCAGGCTGTGACTATCCAGAGCTGGAAGGCCTGCAGCCCCTGCAGGGCAGGTCACTGCTTCCCCTGTTCAGCGGGGAGGACCGGGTTCAACATGAAGAACTTTATTTCCGCTTTGGTTCCTGCCGGGCTCTCAGGAAGGGAGACTGGAAGGTAGTTAGTTTTTATGGCAGCCGATGGGAACTTTATAACCTACATACAGACAGGTTTGAGCAAAATGACCTGGCCGAACAGTATCCGGAGAAGGTAATGGAGCTTTCAGCCCGCTGGCATGAGATGGCCGAACATACCGATTTTTTACAGGAAGATGCCCGTCTGCCGGTTAAATACAGCCAGGCTTCCAATACACATCGTGAATGGCATCGTCCTTGGCTGACTGAAAGCTGGAAATCTCCATATTAGCGCTTACTTTATTGCCATGACACTCCAATTACGCCGATCCGTATTTATCAGTCTGTTTTTTATCTCCATTCTTGGCCAATACACGAATGTATCCGGACAGGGATTGGGTGGAGGTGAAAACAGCCGCATCGACGGGAAATATAAATTCATGCCCATTCCTTATGTGAACTACGATCGTTCCATGGGATTTGCGGTAGGTGCCGTTCCATTGCTAATGTTCAATCCTACGGAGAAGGATACCATTTCTCCCTCTTCTCTTGTGGGTGGAGTGGGTATGTATACCACAAACAAGACCTGGTTTCTGATGGGTTTCGGGATGTTCTACCTGGGGGAGGACAACTGGAGGGTCACAACAGCAGGGGGCATTGGTACTGTTAATTTCCAATTCTATCTGGATTTGGTGGAGAGCTGGATTCCCTACCAGAGCGAAGCCGGTTTCTTTATGTTCAGGCTGGAACGCCGTATCTATGACAAGCTTTACGGGGGATTAAGTTATATCTATGCGGATGTAATCACCAGCACAGATATTTTGCCCATAAGCGATACCCTTACCCTTCACGGTTTGGGTTTTAATCTTTCCCTGGATAAAAGGGATAATCCCCACTACCCGCGTAATGGTTATTATACCAGTGTGAAATACAATACCTTCCCCGGGTTTTTTGGAAATGAAACTGTCACTCAAAAGATTGAGCTGGAAACCAATCACTATTTTTCCACCAGGCAGCGAAAAGATGTAGTGGCAGCACGCTTCTATAGCGGAATCGGCTTGGGCGACCTGGCCTTTTCACAACAGTTTATCGTTATGGGAAAAGATATCCGGGGCTATACCCAGGGTGAGTTCCGGGGCAACTACAAGCTTGCACTTCAAGGGGAATACCGGTGGAACTTTCATCGCAGATGGGGTGCAGTGGGCTTTGCTGGTGTAGCAACGGTTTTTGAAGGAATAAATGAATCCGACAACGGGAAATTACTGCCGGGTCTCGGGACCGGGATCCGGTTCACGGCCTTCGAGGAGAATCATTTCACAGTGGGTCTGGATGTGGCTGCAGGAATTAATGACTGGGGTATCTATTTCCAGATCGGACAGGTCTTTTAGTTACATGTACTTTGAAACATTCCGGAACAGGGTTTGCACCTTCTCTTTGGGATCTCCTTCTCCCAGGGTCTCCAGGGGCAGGAAGCCCTGGTAGCCTCCCTTGTGTATAAGCGCCATCAGCCTGGGGAAATCTACCGGAACGGTATCTGCACCTATGCGAACCTTTTCTTTCAGTTGCCAGGATACGGCATAGGGGATCAGTTTTTCGATTTCTAAGTACGGATCTGACCCGGATACACTACCTGTATCGAGCATCAGGCCGAACCAACCAGAATCGACCTTCTTAATGATATCGATAATATCCTTGGTATTTACCAGGAAATCATGATGATTTTGAAAGGCAACGTTAACCCCATACCTGGAACCGAACAGGGCGCATTCCCGAAACGCATCCACCACCTGTTTCCGGATGGGATCAGCAGCTCCTCCCGCTTTGGCTTTGCCATCAAATACCCTGATATTAGGTGCTCCGAGCTTGGAGGCAGCGACTATCCATTCCTTTACGTGTTCAATCTCTTCAGCAAGTTTCTCCGGCCCTGTAACTGTAAAATCGTTTCGAACCCCGGTGCCTGAAAATGACATGCCTTTTCTGAAGGCTTTTCGTTTAATTTCATACAGCAATTCATCGGAGGGCGCTTCCGGATAGCCAGGAATATAGTAGGCGGTAAGGTCCACAGCGGTGAAGCCGGTTTCCGCAGCAAACTGGAAAAGCTGTTCCAGACTCATTTCTCCATTCAGCAATGCATCGTTGAAACTATAAGCATTCAAAGATGGAGTTGGACAATAGGTTGCAAGTAACCGTCTCTCTTCGGGGGGTCTTCTCAGGGCCCCGGCTCCCACCAGGGCAGCTGAGCTGGATTTCAAAAAAGATCTTCGTTGCATACCGAAACTTTATCTAATATTAATACAAATCAGAACGGATCCTAAATCATTTTATTCACATCCCAAAAGCTTTATCTTTATGCATAGAAAAGCAACATGACATATTATAACTGTAAAACAAACTACATGAAAATCAGAAATATCTTTGGAGCATTGCTAATGATCGCCTTATGTGGTAATTCTATGCTCACAATGGCTCAGGAGAATTCGCCAGAACCCTTTCTTGGAATGTGGGCCCTGACGCTTGGCTATGAAGACAACAGTGCTGGCTGGCTGGAAGTACGACAGGAGAAAGAATACCTGGATGCCGATCTGTTGTGGCGCTGGGGCAGTGTCCTGCCAGTTGAATTTACCATGGTCAGTGAAGGACAACTCTTCCTGGTGCAGGGCCGGGATGTTGTGAAAAAGGTGGAGGGGAAACCCGACAGAAAGCTTCACCCCATTCAATGGTTCATGGTGTCCAAGACAGGAGAGGATCAAATTGAGGGTGTGGCCAGTTTTCCAAACAGGGATGGTGTTGGTGTTGAGATGGTTTCATTTACCGGAAAACGGATCCCTCCGGAAGGAGAAGCCCCAAAGCTTAAGAAATCCATGTTCGGTGATCCGGTAGAACTATTTAATGGAAAGGACCTGGATAACTGGGTGCTGGCAGATAAGGGTGCTGTGAGCGGATGGAAGGCTGTCGATGGAGTCATGGTGAACAATCCCGAACAGAAAAAAGGAGAGACCCATATCCACTATGGAAATCTGCGTACCAAAGATAGCTTTGAGGACTTCAACCTGAAACTGGAGGTCATTGTACCTAAGGGAAGTAACAGTGGAGTCTATCTTCGGGGCATCTATGAGGTGCAGGTGATGGACAGCTATGGTAAGGAGCTGGATTCACATAATATGGGTGCATTGTATAGCCGGATTACTCCCTCCGAGGCAGCAGAGAAACCAGCCGGAGAGTGGCAGAAGATGGATATTACCCTTTACAAACGCTATCTTACTGTGAAGCTAAATGGAAAGACCATTATTGATAACCAGCCGGTGAAAGGGGTAACAGGCGGGGCCCTGACTTCCGATCAGTTCTCACCCGGACCTATCCTGCTTCAGGGTGATCATGGCAAGGTGAGTTACCGGAATATTGTATTGACACCCATCCTGTAATGAGCATCCGGAAGTTGATCAGCCTGCCTGCAGGAATGTCACCATTTTTTCATGAGCTGGAAAAGCAGAATTCAGATACCTGGTTTTGTGATTCTGATCCGGCTGGAAAAAAAGTGGGTTCAGGGGGAGGTACGGCACATATTCTCTGGGCGGCATATCAGAAATCCGGATTTAAAGGTTCATTGAAAGCGTGGTTGGAATCAGAACAGCGCGTGGTAATTCATTCCGGAGGTGAAAGCCGCAGGTTACCCGCCTATTCACCTTATGGGAAATCACTGTTACCTATGCCTGTCTTTCGCTGGTCCAAAGGTCAGCGTATTGATCAGAAACTGTTTGATTTTCAGTCTGGATATTATGAAAGGATACTCGAGAATGCACCGGATAGCTATTCCGTACTGATCGGCAGCGGGGATGTCATGTTCCTGTCGTCGGACCGCTTTCAAAAGCTTCCGGAAGCAGATGTCCTCCTGTTTGGTATCTGGGTCGATGATTCCGTTGCTTCTCGTCACGGGGTGTTCTTCAGCCGGAGGGAACAGCAGGATCTTCTCTCCTTCGTAAAACAGAAGCCTTCAAAGGAGGAGCTCAGGGATTTTTCACGAGAGTACTATTACCTGATGGATTCGGGGATTGTGATAATGAATGCGGAAACCACCCTGAAACTGATGAGAAAATCGGGCTGGGATAAGAAAAGTCAATCGTTTTCAAAGGGAGGGCCCAGGTTTTATGATCTCTATAGCGATATGCTCACAGCCTTCGGTGATGAGTCGGGTTCGAAAGATCCTGATCTGGCTGGATTGTCGGTAAAGCTGGTCCCTTTGCAGGAAGGAGAGTTTTACCATTTTGGTAGCAACAGCGACCTGATTGAGTCTACACTCAGGCTTCAAAACAGGGTCACCGATCAGCGTTTAAAATTTGCCGGGGAATCGGACCAACATCCATCCATCTTTCAGCAGAATGCAGATATCCGTGTGAGTTTCGGTACCGAACATCATCACCTATGGATCGAGAACAGTTATATCCCCGAATCATGGACACTCAAACACCATCATATTCTTACAGGCATCCCCGGAAACAGGTGGAAGCTTGATCTTCC
>JAYEOJ010000473.1:0-2360 GCA_034722835.1 Bacteroidota bacterium
TCTTTACATACAGATCAGGGTTGTCCTGGCTGCCCCACGTGACATCAGATGGATTCGCATAGAAATGACCCCAGACCACCTGGTCACCTCTTGAAGTATTGTCCTGTCCACCAAAACGCCAGACCGCGTCAACAGGGCCTTTTTCAACAGTGTTAATTATGCTGCCAATCCTGAGATCGTTGATTGTGGAATAGCCTAAAGGATTCCCCGAAGGAGAATATCCTGAAGGAGGATTTCCATCCTCGTAATTGTCTTCAGAATAGCTCTGACCGCCCTCATAATACTGCCTGATGTATCTCCTGGACATAGTGGTGGTACCCTGTTCATCCGCAATGCCATCATAGGGGTAGTCTGAGTAGACTTCAATATCGGGTACCGAGACGTGGAAATAGTTCACATCTACCCTTCCGCTGACATCAAACCAGATCTTCACAAAGAGATCCGGGTTGTTTGAGCTACCCCAGGTGACATCCGTGGGGCTCGCATAGAAATGTCCCCATATGACCCGGTCTCCGCGAGAGGTAGTGCCCTCTCCGCCTTTTTGCCATAGCGCCTCGATAGGTCCTTTTTCGACAGTATTGATAACGGCTCTGGTCCAGAGGTCACTCGTGACCAAATAGCCGTTCTCAGGAACATTTCCAGGAAGCCTAGAAAGATAAACAAGCCCACTTCCATAGGTGTTATCCTTACCGGGAACACCCAGGTCTGTGGCCTCTGATTCTAAGAAATACTTTATCTGGCTGGAAGACCATGCTTGACGGGCTTGTTTCACCAAAAGACAGGCTCCTGCCACATGGGGACAGGAAGCCGAGGTGCCTGGAAAACCCTGGGGATAATAGCTGTATGTTGTTACTCCGTCAGGAGCCACAAGGTCAGGCTTGATCCTTCCATCAGTAGTCGGGCCCCAAGAGCTAAAATACTCAATGGTAGAAGGGATGTTCCAGGCAACCGCCCCTACAGCAATAACATTAGGGTTGTCTGCCGGAATGCATATACTGGTTTCCGGAACCTGATACTCTAAAGGATTTCCTGTTAACAATGTGACATGAATATTTTTCGAAGTTCCATTTTTCTTATTTATTGCGAAACCATAAGAGGTCCCTGGTTGAGGGGTGAAAGTGATGAATTCCGACGGATCATCATCACCATCCTGGATTCCTGTACTATAAGCAACAGGGCTTGACAGATCAAAATCATCCAATCTGAACACGTACAGATCATAATCGTTACAAGAAGCACCCCAGGGATCATCCCATATCATGCCGATGATGACTTCCTCATCTTCAAGAGTAGAGAAATCATTAGTTTCATCCGTTCCGCTGAAATTAGCAAATCCATCTCCATCCGGATCATAGAAATCACCACTCCAGTGAGCCTGGGCCTCATTTCCAGCACTATTGACCCAGGTGATGCCGTGGTTCACTGCTTGATTAACTATATCATTGACAGGACCTGTGCCATCCAAGGGGCCGGCATAGATAGAATAACACATCGAATGACTAATGACCTGTACCCCCTGGCTTACGCACCAATTAATGGCGTCCCATAGTTCGACACCTGTCCGGGGCTGAGTAAAAAACAACTGGGCGTCCGGGGCCATATCATAAATAATTTCCGCACAGGCCGTGCCATGTTCAGTTCCGTAAATATCATCCCCGCTTCCGTAAAATTTTGTAGTTACTGAATCAGGAAGCTCCCTCCCTAACAGGGAACTATAGTCTTTAAAACCTTTGTCGATGACGGCTATCTTTGTTCCTGCTCCGGTATAGCCTGCCGCCTTCCACTCTTCTGATAATATCAGGTTTACCCCTTCACTTGTCTGAGTAACATCCGGGGGCGAGGCACACTTTTCACACAGGTAAGACCCTTCAGAACCGCAACCAGTTGGACAACAATCATCAAGAGAATTTTTTCTCGGAATCTCTAACCCGCTCTCCTCATACCTCTGGATTTGTTGGGATTTTGGCAGATCTCCATTTGATTGATCCCGCAGTTCCGAACCATCCTTAATCGGGTGAGCACGAAAAGGCTCCCTTATGAATTTCACTTCCGGCCAGCTTGCTGCCTCTTCCAGGGCTTCAACCGGAAGCAGGACTTGCAAGAGATTATGGAAATCGAGTTCAAACTTCCCGCCTGCATGGATGATCCTGTCTCGTACCTCATCTAGTATCTCCTCGGCTAAGGGCTCATGGGAATCGGCATTAATTTCAATCACTACCCGGATCAAATCATTTTTTAGCTTCATACCCCTTTCTTTGGCAAAGGCATTTACTCTGAACTCGCCACTGTGTTGGCGAACAGACACCAACTGATTCAGGGAAGAAGAGAGCTTAGGATTTCCGGATTTGAGTTCAGAAAAA
>JAYEOJ010000474.1:0-9665 GCA_034722835.1 Bacteroidota bacterium
ATCAAAGCCTGACCCTGAATTATAATTATTCCCTGGAGAATGGACTGTATATTTCCGGTGAATCAAAGCTGGGAGAGAAGTTTGCCATCCGCTATGGTTTAAGATACTCCATGTTCAATAATGTGGGACCCGGGACAGTCTATGAATATGATGATAATTATGTGCTGGTTGATTCTGCAGATTATGAAAGCGGGGATTTTTATAATTTCTATCATGGGCTGGAACCCCGGATATCTGCAAACTATGTACTGAGTGAAATTCATTCAGTAAAAGCAAGTTACTCCCGAACCATGCAATACCTGCAACTGGCAACTAACTCCACAGCAGGAACACCCCTGGAGATTTGGTATAACGCCTCACCGAATATTGCACCTCAGCTCTCCGACCAGGTATCTGTGGGGTATTTCCGGAATTTCCTGGATCATAAATTACATACCTCGCTGGAACTCTATTATAAGAAGATGAACAACTCCATCGATTTCAAGGATCATGCCCAGTTACTGCTGAATCCCCGTCTGGATGGGGAGATCAGAGTAGGGGAAGCTACATCCTACGGAGCTGAAATATTTCTGAAATATGATGCCGGAAGCTTTTCAGGATGGATCAGCTACACCCTTTCAAAAACCATGCGGGATATACCCGAGATCAATAATGGTGTCTCATACCCGGCACCCTATGATAAGCCCAATGACCTTGCTATTGTATTAAATTATGCATTTACACCACGATTCGAGATGGCGGCCAACTGGATCTACAGTACCGGGCTCCCTTTCACCTTGCCTTCGGGCAGGTATGAGATAATGGGCAATATTCTCCCATTGTATACTGGAAGAAATGAATACAGGCTTCCTGACTATCACCGTCTCGATATTTCTTTAACCTTTAAGGGCAAAGAGAAACCAGGGAAGCGTTGGAGAGGGGAGTGGAATATCTCTGTATATAACGCCTATGCCCGAAAAAATGTCTGGACACTCAATTTTAATCAGGATGAGGCCCAACCCGAAGTGACCTATGCAGAGATGACCTATTTGTTCTCTATTGTCCCGGCCATTACTTACAATTTTAAGTTTTGATGAGCTTTAGAAGAACATATCGGCCCGTTTTAATACTGATTTCTGCTGTGATCATTGCCACAGCGTGCACTGAACCAATCGATATTGAGCTGGACTCCACATATCAGCGCCTGGTTGTGGAAGGTTATGTGAACACTGATTCCATTAAGCACTATGTTATCCTGTCCGTGACAAGTGATTACTTTTTCAACGAAGCATCTCCCAGGCTTTCAGATGCATTTGTTGAACTCTCTTTTGAAGGTGAGTCCATGCAACTAATAGAAAATGATGCCGTTCCCGGCCTGTATGAAGCGCCCTATGCTTTCAGAGGAGTAATTGGAAGCACGTATGATCTGGACATCAGTCAACTGGATATAAACCAGGATGGTGTCGAAGACCGTTACTATGCATCAAGTACCATGCCTGGCGGGACGGAGCTTGAATATATTGAATTAAAGTATTACCCTACTGCTGTAGCAACGGGATACGCGGTCTTTATGTACGCATTTCATCCTCCGGAGCAGAGAGACTGGTTTGGATTCAAGTTATTTAAGAACGGGGTCCCGTTAAGCAATTCACTTGAAGACTACTCTGTACTATCCGATGACATTTTTGATGATGGTTATTTGCCAGGACTGCCTGTTGGATTTTTAAGTGACGACGAAACCGAACAGGCTGTGCATCCAGGGGACACAGTCACATTTGAACTTAACTGCATCGATGAGGCTTACTATAATTTTGTAAGCGGGGCCCAATTAGAAATCGTTGGATACAATCCCCTCTTCTCAGGCCCTTCTGCCAATGTTGCAAGTAACTTAAGCGATGGAGCATTCGGCATATTTGCTGCTTATTCCATCCAACGAACTTTTGTCGTTGCGGATTAGTAAGTAAAATAGGAAAAGGCTGCCCTTTAAGAGCAGCCTTTATTGCTGTTATAGATTTATGATTCTTAGTAGAGTCCCAGCTGACGCTTGTTCTTCACGATAATCTCCGGGGATCCGTCAAAGGTGGTAATTAATCCGGTAACGGTAATGTGCTCGCCCAGGAAGTATCTTTCAGGCCTCCAGCTGAATCTGCGTGCAACATGTCCCGGAACTACCACGGTGAACTGCTGGTAGGGAAAGTCGCCCCCAAAGAAGAGCAGATAATCGTCGGTCTCATCATTGTACCAGCTTGCATAAACCCTTCCGTAAACCATGGCCACTTCACCCAGGTTGTACTTGGCATCGAAAACAGAGATGGTCTGGATTCTGTATCCGTAATTGTACCTCCAGTGGAATTCAGGGTACCACCTTCTATAGTCGCGGTACATATTCCGGGTCCAGTAGATATTTCCATAGGATGGGTAGTACAGCACATTATAGTGATTTACATAGGTGTTGTGATGGTAATGGAACTTTACTTTCCTGGTCGGGTATGCATAGTGATAATGGTTCCCTCCGTAAAAATTCCTGTTCTTATATTTCTTTGTTTTGACAGGTGCAGTGTAGCGCGGTCCTGTTGTGACCTTATTGGGTTTGCGATAGGTACTGCGCGGATTCTTGTTAGTAGTCATACTAACAGGTTTGTACACCTGCTGCCCGTGGTTTTTATTTCCGTTAGGGTTGCGTACCTGTGAGCCACGGTTATTATTTGCATTTTGATTACGCACATACTGCCGCCCGTTGTTGTTTGGAGCCGGCTTCTTATATTTTGTTTGCTCCTTGCGGACCTGCTGGGTCTGTACCTTCCTTGCAGGCTGTGTGCTTTTTGCCTTTTGGGATGTACTTTCTCTTTTATATGTAGTTGTGGTTCTGGCCCGTTCCTTCTTCTCCTGTGTTACGAGACGTCGGGCTGATTGTGCCTGTATGCTTGCAGTAGCAAAAACCAGTGCGATCAGCGTTGCGGTTGTGTATCGTTTGGTTTTCATGATTTCCCGGTTTTAATGTTTTACATCTTTGCTTACTAAAGTTCAAATTCAATGCCAAAAACAGTAAGTGTAACATTTACGCCACAAGGATATTGGCTGTAATCAGCTGGAAATCAATAGACTGGTATTAAAAAGAAAATCCCGGCTCTTTTTGGAACCGGGATCCTCATTCACAGATTCAGTTTTAGGGTTAGTGACTATTTAATGGTAGTCTGTAACAGTTCTGTGCAAGCAAATATAGAGGATATATTTTAAAATCCAAATCTTTACAGATCCATTTCACTCTTTATCGAATCCAGGTATAGCTTCGAATTCTCCAGGTCTTTACTAATATCTTCTCTGATCTCATCCCAATCAATTTCGTTCATCGAACTCTCAATATCTATCTTTATCTGCTCCATATCAAGTTTCATATCAGAAAAACTCAGCTCCATTTCCATCCTGATTTCGTCCCAATCAATCTCCTTTATTGAATTTTCAATATCAATTTTAATTTCCTCCATATCAAGCTTCATATCAGAAAAATTCTCTTCCATTTCCTCTTTTATGGCTTCCCATTCCGCTTCCTCAATTTCTTCAAGTTCAGGAATGGTATCAGGAACAGAAAACTCAGGATGATCAGCAGAGTAGGTGATCTGTTCGTTATTTACTTTATGCATCCGAATAAACGCTGGCCCGGCACTGAAGCCGCTGACAGTAAGTACAATTATCAAGCAACCGGCCAGAAGGGCAAGTGACAGGACTTTTTCACGCATATTTGTTTTCATGGTATTGTGATATAAAATTCGTTTAATACGGGATTCGAATTGACGTTTCGTTGATCCGACTGCTCCCGGGGCCAGCCGTGAATAATACTTTTGCTCTGCTAAATGAATCAGGGCTTTCGCATAATTTACAGGATTACCGGTCGCATTCAGAACCGAATCATCACAACAGTGTTCCCGTTCGCTGCGTATGAATCCCGAAATAATCCATACCACCGGATGATAAAAGAGTAATCCCTCAATAAATAGTTGCATGATATTGACCAGGAAATCCCTCCTTTTGAGGTGATATAGTTCATGAAGTATGATGGTCTCAATCTGATCTGCAGGGAGATTGGTAATCATCCCGGCTGGTACAATAACTGCCGGCTTGAGATAACCCACAAGCATAGGGGCTTTCACACGGGTTGACTCGAGAAATTCCACTGAACGTCTTATTCCCAGGGAAAGGCTGATTTGCCTTAAAGTAAGCTGCCAATGTGGTAAGAGTTGTTCACCACTATTTCGGAGTTCCCTGATATAAGCAACTGAAGCCAATGAACGGAACAGCATAAAAAGGACTCCTGAAAAATAGATATATCCAAACAGTTTAAAGATCAGGTTTGCATCAATTACAGATTCGCCCCTGTAGCTTTCCGGAACGGCCAGTGACTCCCGGACAGGAGATACGGGATCATACAGTATAAGAAAAGTGGCTAAAACTGAAACAAATAACAGGAGCAATGAGGCAACAGATATGCTGTAGCGCAGCCCGGACAGGCGTGCTGGAATAAATGTCAGTACCAGCCTGAGAAGGGCAAGTATCAGGATCCCGATCCAGATACTGTGGAAAATTGTTTTTCCAATTGCATGCATGCACATTCCACTCACTTCAAAAAGCCCCATTCTATTTTCCCTCCATCTTTTGAATCAATGCTTTGAGCTCCGATATCTCTTCAGGTGTGGCATTATGATTGCCCAGCACCTGAAGCACAAGTTTTGATCTGTCGCCCATGAAAACGGTTTTCAGGACATGATCCATGATATTCGATTGCACATCCGCGGGCTGCAGGGCAGGGGCATAGACATGAGACCGAAGCGAAGTATCCCGCGTAAGCAGACCTTTTTCAGTCATAAGCTGCATCATTTTCAGCGAAGTGGTATAACCCACCCTTCGCTGCTTATTAAGCTTTTCATTTAAGTCTCTCACTGTCAGAGGGCCGTGTTCCCAGAGTAGTTGCAGGATCTCTAATTCGCTTTCGGTCGGCTTCATGTTATTATACGAAATGTTTCGTATCAAATGTATACGAAGATTTTCGTAATAGCAAATTTTTACTTGAATCCGGCTTCTTTTTAAGGATTCTTAACAATTAATAGGAAGGCATATCCGATTTGAAGACAATGGCTTCATAGGTATATAATTCGGCAGTTTTCCAGCCATTCCATCCAATTCCTGCCTTGTATTTTGAACAATTGCCAAGGAATTCATTAACGGACCAATTCTGGTTGACAGCTACCTGAGGCAGGAGCGTCCCCCGGTTTCCGCCCTGTTTGATATAGATTCCATGTACACCAATAATGATTTCGGAGGGATCATGAATCCTTTGCCGGGGTGTCAGGATACTGATTTCCAGTTCAGCTCTGGTGAGTTCATCCGGGTGGATAGAGGTAAACCTGGAATCCTCGGTGGCGGCAGCTTTGGCCATCTTCGTAACATTTTTATAAAGGGGATCCTCTTCAGAGAAGGTGCCAATGCATCCTCTGAGTTCCCGGTCCACATAGACAGATACAAATGCCCCACACCTGCTCTGCAGGCGTCCTGATAATTCAGCAGAATCAGCCGATGGTTCGAAACAGGGATCGATCTTTTCTGCAATAGCTCTGCCTGCCATTGAAATCAAAGTCTTTTTCTCAGGTGCCGTAAAAATCATCTGTATGCAATAAGTGAGATGTAATCCACGACTTCAGGAGAGGGACTGACTTCTCCGGAATGCCCCCGCGCCAGGATCTTAATCTGGTAATCGGGACTCTGGGACCGGGCGTACTCCATCAGTGACATGATAGGACCATACCCGCATACGGAAACACGGTTTTCAATTACCGCCCGTTCAACACCAGGTGCATTGCGCTCGAGAATATGATCAACAATCATCTGGTCCAGCTCCCTGCCATCTTCAGGAGGAAGGAAATGTGAAAAGTCGCAGGAAGCAAGCACCATGATCTTCCTCCCTGTTTTCCCTGCTGCCCGGACAATCCGTTCAGCAACTAAAGCAGCATTTTTATGTGTCTGGTCCATCATACAAATGGGTACGATAGAAAAGGGGTGATCTGCAAGGAAGTATTGAATAAATGGGATAATCACCTCTGCTGAGTGTTCCCTGACATGGGCCCTTTTATCAAATGGAAGTTTCATGGCTCTGGCCAGTTCACCATCCACCGGAACTTCTCCGATGGAATTGCTCCAGAGTTCCGCTTCATCAATAGCCAAAGGGGCTCCCTGGCCGGAATGGTTTGGATGAACGATGACAAAGGTGTCAGGAAATATGCGGTGTCTCCTTAGTAATTGAAAAAAGGGGATGGTCTGGTAACCAGAATAGAGATGTCCTGCATGGGGAAGTACTGCGCCAAATATCCGGCCGGGTGATAGATCCGGCTCCGGATACCTGCCAGATTGCTCAATATCCATGATCTGATCAAAGATCCTGCTTTTTGTTGAAGGATAAAACCGTCCTTCCACGGATGCGCTTCGGGTTCTCATAACACTTCCTTATTAAAGAAACCAACAATTTCGTGATTGCATCTGCTACAATGTCCACCCGCTCCGATACCCTTCACGGTAGCATCGTACAGAAATCTTTCTATAAGCAGATTACCGCATGCAGGACAGTAAGAGTGATTGTCAAGCTGTGGTGTATTGCCAGGATATATATAATCGAGCCGTTCTCTGGCCATCTCGATAAATCGACTTATTGTAGATAGTGGAGTAGGGGGTTTATCCATTTTGAAATACGGGTAATACCTGCTTACATGTAAAATAGTGTTTTTGCCACAATGGTCCGATATCCACTCAAGCATCTCCTCCCATTCCCGCTCATCATCATTATGATCCGGAATAATGAGGAAGGTAAGTTCCAGGTGCCTTCCCGCTTTCGCAATGCGGCTAATGGTTTCAAGAACCGGATGCAGACTGGCTCCTGAACGATTTTTGTAGAATAGGTTCCTGAAAGATTTCAGGTCCACGTTGAAGGCGTCCATAAAGGGGAAAAGGTCATCCAGGGGGGCAGCATTGATGTATCCGTTGGTGACCATGACATTACTTAAGTTGTGCTCCTTGATCAGTTCGGCACATCTGATCATATACTCGTAATAAACGGTTGGTTCATTGTAGGTGTAGGCAAGTCCAATGTTGTTCTGATGCAGCCTGGCCTTGCTCACTATATCCTCCGGATCCCTGGAGGAGTGGCGTGAGAAGATCTTCTGATCAATCTGAGTGATCTCACAATTCTGGCAAAAATCACAGGTCAGATTACATCCAAAACTTCCAATTGAAAGAATGGTGCTGCCCGGGTAAAAATGATAGAGCGGTTTCTTCTCAATGGGATCAGAAGCGATTGCCGATAGAATGCCATAACTCTCTGTAAACAGTTTTCCACCCCTGTTTATCCGGGTAAGGCACTTCCCGTATTGTTCAGGGTCGGGTTTGCATTGGTGTGGGCAGAGGAGGCACTGCACCCCTTTGTTTTCAAGTTGCTTATAGAATAAAGCTTCCTGCATGAGTTAAAGTTACAACGAATATGCGATGAATCCCACCTCAAACAAAAAGGATTGTAATTGGTTTATAGATTAAACCAATGGATGACAATGAAGAGATTCACTATTCTTATTTTGGCCAGCCAGTTAGTATCTTTGAGCCTGTTTGGAAGTATTGATATGAAAGAAAAACTTGAAACTGCAACATTTGGTGGTGGTTGTTTCTGGTGTGTGGAAGCAATCTTTGAACGTGTGAAAGGTGTGCACAAGGCGGTGTCCGGGTATTCAGGAGGAGATGTAAGCAATCCTGATTACAAAATGGTCACTACGGGTAGCAGCGGGCATGCAGAGGTGGTACAGATTACATTTGATCCGGAAGTGGTCTCCTTCCTGGAGCTGCTGGAGATCTTTTTTAAAACCCATGATCCCACAACACTGAACCGGCAGGGCGCTGATGTGGGGACACAGTACCGTTCCATTGTATTATACCACAATGAGGAGCAGCGCAAGTTGACACATCAAGTCATTCAACAGCTGGATTCTGAGGGGATCTGGAATGATCCAATTGTGACAGCTGTAGAAGCATTTGAACAGTTCTACAGCGCAGAAGCTTACCACCAGGAATATTTTGAAAATAACCCGAACAAGGGTTACTGCCGTGTGATAATCACTCCCAAACTGGAGAAGTTTGAAAAGGTTTTTAAGGAGAAACTGAAGTAGGGGGATCCAGTAGACTGGCGGGAAGCGTGACAATAAATGTGGAGCCATTTCCCGGTTCACTTCTGACTTCTATCTTACCCTGGTTTCTTTCCAGGAATTCCTTGCAAATGGCCAGCCCAAGACCTGATCCGGATTCTCCGGTAGTACCAGGTGTGGATACCACTTCATTGGGTGAAAAAAGTTTCTCCTGTATTTCAGGCTGAATTCCTATTCCATCGTCCGATACCATAATACTGCAGCCATTTTCCAGGGTTTTGGAAGTGATCCTGATTTTACCACCGGGAAAGCTGAACTTGATGGCATTGATAATCAGGTTCCGGAATACTGTATGCACCATGGCCTTATCGGCAAAAACCACACAGCCGGTTTCTATCTTTAACAGGCAATCCACCTTCTTATGATCCAGGTTGGCCTTCATTTCCTTGACACATTCATTCAGCAGGCCTTTTACCCTGATGGTCCCTGGTTCATATTTAACCGCTTTCATCTGTGATCTTGCCCAGACCAACAGGTTTTCAAGCAGGTTCTGTATCCTTTGAGTTCCTTGAAGAATCTGAAGAAGATATTCTTTCTGTGTTTCCACCGGAAACTGTTCAAAATTGTCATACAGCAGTTCTGAAAATCCCGTTACAGCAGCCACCGGGTTCCTTAGATCATGTGCCACCACGGAAAAGATCCTGTCCTTGGATTTATTCAGTTTCTGAAGTTCATTTTCCGATTCACTGAGTTTTTGGATGGCATTTGATATTTGCAGATTACGCTCAGCCAGCATCTGATTGGTATGCTTCTTTGAGCGGAGGTTAACAGCAATAATAATCGCCAGGGCGACAATGACGACAATGAAAATAATAAAGAGCTTATTCAGCATCTTCTGGACCTGTGACTCCGTTTGCAGCTGTTGGATCTCCTGTTCACTGATCTCCTGTTCGTACCTGCTCCTGAGCTGCATGATCTGCTCCGACTGTGCTTCATTGAAGATCTTCTTATACAGCGTATCGTATCGCACCATCCAGTTATAGGCCGAAGCATAACTTCCTGGCTTTGCGTGCAGCTTGGCAAGCTCTTCATAAACATTCAGTTCCAGTGAAGGATATCCGCGCTGCTGTGCAATTCTCAGGGCCCTGTGCAGGTAAAACAGTGCCGAGTCCTGGTTATTCATCTCGCCGAAAAGCGATCCAAGGTTCACATATACCGATCCGGCAGTTAACTGGTCATCTGCACGGATGGCCAGACTCAATCCCATCCTGAAATATTTCAGCGCCAGCCCGTCTTTACCAAGCTCGCTGTAAGCAAGTGCTGTATTGTTATATACGCCAGATAAAATATAGTGCTGCTGGGATGAACCAATGGAATCGGGATTTAGCTTATCTATCACCTCCAGAAAATAGGTAAGTGCGGAATCGTACATCTCCCTGTCATAAAGAATCGAGCCAATATTTCCCAGAGCACCGCACTCTTCGGTGGACAATCCGTTCTCCCTGTAAATATTAT
>JAYEOJ010000475.1:0-2348 GCA_034722835.1 Bacteroidota bacterium
GTATTCATGGTTGATTCCGCCTACCCAGGCTTTGATTTCAGCCGTTCTCACGTCCATAGCCAGGAACCCTGCCTGCAGAAGTCCAAGGAAATGCTTGATGGAGTCCAGGGTATTGTACTTTCTCTGCTGCTTGCCTTCCCATGTGAAGACTTCCATGTTTCGCACTGGCTCAGCAGCCATCCCGTCTTTGGCAACACCATCGTAGTTAATAAGCAATTGTTCCTCACTGAGTCCCTCCCACAGATTATCACCTTCCCACTGCCATTCGAATATCTTCTGAAGCTTGCTCATATGATCCTGCATGCTTTCTTCGGCATATCGCTGAAGCCTGCTGTCAATGGTCGTGAAAACTTTAAGGCCATCGGTGTACAGGTTGTAAGATTCCTCTTCGTTTTTTTGGTGCTCCACGCACCAGGCATCCAGCTCTGCCCTGAGAAACTCCCTGAAATAAGGGGCAATACCCGCATTATGAGGCAAGGGGTGGTAATCTACCTCCAGGGGCAAGAGCTGCAAAGAATCAGCCCCTGAGGGCTCCAGGAAGTCGTATTTAAGCATCTGGGCCAGCACAAGATTGCGCCGCTCCTTCGCTCTGTCAGGGTAATTCACAGGATTGTATGTACGGGTGGCCTTCAGCATGCCCACAAGCACGGTCGATTCCTCCAGTCTCAGATCCTGAGGTTCCTTATTGAAATAGCGCCTGGAAGCTGCTTTGATACCGAAGGTATTCTCCCCGAAGGAGACGGTGCTCAGGTACATCTCCAGGATTTCATCCTTGCTATACACTTTTTCTATTCGAACAGCGGTGAGCATCTCTTTTACCTTATTCACCGGCATGGTAAGCACTCTGTGCTGCTCACGGGGATACAGGTTCTTTGCCAGCTGCTGAGTTATAGTGCTTCCACCACCGGAACCTTCTCTTCTGAGTAACAGTGTCTTGAAAAATACCCTTAACAGGCTCCTGCTGTCAATGCCTTTATGTTTGTAGAAACGAACATCCTCCGTGGCAATCAGAGCATTCCTGATACTCTCCGGAATCTCTCCCGTTTCCAGGAACTGCCGGTTTTCAATGTAGTAGGTCCCCATCAGTACCCCGTCAGCTGAGTAAACTTCTGAGGCAATGGGATTCTGAATCAATTTTAGCGACTGATTATCAGGTAGTTTACCAAAGGCTCCGGCAAGTACAAGAAGAACAAAAATGCCCATTGTCAGAAGCAGTGCAGCCAGAAGGGAAACGATAATCTTTAAAACTCTCTTAGGTAAGGAAAGCTTCGGCTTATTATTCATCATCATACTAAACTCTTAATCAGCGGTATTAGTATATTTACAGTACAAACTTACTAACACCTGGCCTTATGAAACGATTCATTCCGGTGCTGTTTTCTTTTGTTGCTTTCCTGTTTCTCCTTTCCTTTACGCTACTGGCGCAGAATCCAGATGCATGGGAAGAATATCAGACCAGCTTACAACCACCCGAAACCGTTATCCCTGCCATTGATCTGAAAGAAGGCATGATGGTAGGGGAGATCGGAGCCGGCAGGGGGAGGTACGCGGTGATACTGGCAAAACATGTGGGGGAGAAGGGATACATCTATGCCAATGATATTAATAGGGAAGATCTTGAATACCTTGATTTTCGTTGTGAGAGAGATAAGATTGATAATATCAACACCATTCTGGGCAAGGAAAAGGATCCGCTTCTCCCTGAAAATAGGCTTGATATGATCTTTATCGTGAATTCCTACCACCATTTCAGCCATCCCACAGAATTGCTGAAAAATGCCTATCCGGCATTAAAAAAATCTGGCACACTTGTGATCATCGAAGGGGTTCCCAACCGCTATGGAGGCTACTCCAGTCACACCACATCAAAGGAGGATGTCATCTCCAGGACCGAAGAAGCAGGCTTTCGCTTTGACCGGGTTGCTGCTGAACTTAAAAAAGACAATATTTACGTATTCACTAAGTAAATCTAAGCCGGTTTTTCTTTAAAAAAGCCAATGGTTCTCTACCAGGCCAGCTCGGCAGCTGCTTTATCGTATCTGGGAGTGGAATCATTGTGAAAGCCATGATTTACATCGGGATAAGCTGATAACTTATTGATAAACTGCCTGCGATCAAGGCGGTTGTGGGCATAATCATCGTAGAGATCAAATACTTCCTGACTGACATCTTCTTTTCTGATTTCTTTCATGATGCTTGAATGTTTGAACAAGAGTACAAACAAATCAAAAGGGGATTTAGTTGTGAAAAGGCTAGCATTATTACTAAATTGCCTATGTCTTGACAGAGAGCTACATACATTAAAATTAGTCAACAAACTAAAACTATACGGAATGAAAACAATCAAC
>JAYEOJ010000476.1:0-2347 GCA_034722835.1 Bacteroidota bacterium
GGACGCCCTGAGAATGGTCTTATTATGTTCCCATTTAATATTCAGGGATGGAGTGAGCGGAGATTCGTACTCGGTATTGTATGAGCCCCTCAGGGCGGGCTGAAAAGTAAAATATTCAGTAATGTGCCATTGTAAGCTGGCGAAGAAGGCATAATCGCCAATCATCTCTTCCCCGTTTTGCATGCGTTTCCCTTTCCCGAATTCTGTGTTAATATCAAAACCCAGCTGGTAGTCCAGTTTGCCCTCCTCCAGGGCATGGTTAAATCCGCCCCGTGCAGTTATGGAGTGGAAAATGGAGGTGTCATGTTCCTCAGGATTGGGAATCAACACCGTATCCAGGGTAGTAAGATTCTTCAGGTATTTGGTTTTTGCCCGGTTATAATAGGAATAAGCCGCCAGGACATGAATGTTATTGCCGGGTTTCAGCTTCTGGTCGAAGTGGAGGCTGTTGTTAAAGCGGGTGGTGGTGAACCAGGTATCGGTTCCTTTCTCATAGTAAGGAGCGAACAGATCGCTGCGGTCCAGCAGGTTTTCCCGGAAGCAATCAAGTTTGTATTTCAGCGAGGTTTTTTCTTTGCGGAAGCTGTAACTGGCACCCCCGTTCCATTGCTCCTTGGGCTTCCATTGCTGGTAGCGGCTGGTGTCCACAAGCGAGTATCCTCCAAAAAAATTGCGCCCACCCACGAAGGAAAGGGCATGGTCCCCAAAGCGGGTATCCAGGCTCCCATTGAGGTTATAGATACCTACGGATTCGTAATACCCGTGGATTCCGGTTTTAAACCTGGAATATTTATTTTCTCTGGTGATAATATTAACCACGCCCGCCAGGGCATTGCTCCCGTACATGACCGACATGGGCCCTTCCACAATTTCGATGTGCTCCACATTATCCAGGTTGATCTGACTCAGGTCGATGTTTCCATCCAACCGTCCTATGACAGGGACCCCATCCACCAGGATTTTCACATTCTCTCCGGAAATCCCCTGCAGGTCCAGGGATGCGCCTGTGGAGGGATCGTTGTTGATCCGGAAGTTCAGTTCTTTAGCCAGCAGCTCGGCCATGGTATTGGCCGCCTGGTTTTCAATCTGTGGCGTTCCGATTAACTTAATACTGTATATGGATTTATCTACACTTACAGGTTTGTACTGACCCGTAACCACCACCTCATCAAGCCCGAAATAACTTGGCTCTAAACGTATTTCCATCATGTCCTCAAGCCCGGGAGCAGGCTGAAGGTAGTTTTCATAACCCATGGCGGATACACTGAGTATAACATTATCAGCAAGGGGCACCCGGGCTTCTCCATTGATATCCCCAACGTGATAGGCCTGCTTTCCGGTCTCTGTATTTTCGCAACAGATGTGACAGAAAGACACAGGCTGTCCATCCGAGTTATCGATCACTCTGATCAGGACCTCCTGTGCCTCTGTAGTACAGATCAGGAAGCTTAGTGCATATATAATAAAAGTGTATCTTCTCGTCACTTACCTCTCCCATTTATTCTTTGATAAACCTGAGTACATCTGATTCACCTTCGGCACTCACCCTGATGAAGAATACACCGGGATTCAGTGATCCGACGTCAAGCGAAAGGTTTGTGAAGCCGCCTGCATTATACCAGGTGGCATATACCCGCCTTCCGGTCATATCAATAATTTCAATATCAGTGCGGCCGTTGAGGTCGAAAAGCACATTAATGTGATCAGATGCGGGATTGGGATAGACCTCCAGCAAACTGTGTACCTGATGCTCTTCCGATGATACCAGGGAAAGCTTTTCCTGCATAAAGGTGTATTTTCCTTCCGAGGTTCCGGTAAACCCAGTAAAGTAAATCTTAAAGTAGGAGGAATCAGTTACACCGCCATAGGTCTTCAGGTAGTAAACTACTGTATCGGTCAGAACATAGGCCATGGCTCCCATGTCAAATTTTTTCCAGTCCGAGCCTATTTCACTAATGTTAGATGTGAATGCGGATTCTTCATAAGTGTTATGGGTAGACTGGTCCATACCGGATTCCCTTACTTCCTGGGCTACGATATGGTTATCATTGAAGAGGACACCTGTTACGTAATAGGGAATGGTATAATCATAGTACTTTGTAAAAAGCAAATCCCAGTCATCCATGGCGGGCTCTCTCTCCTGAATCTTAATGCTGTCGATGGAGTAGTGGATAAAATAGTTGTCCACATTGGTCCCGGCATTCAGTGGCACAATTTGTTCATCACTTCCATCCAGATTGGCATATTTGAATTCCCAGGTATTCTCCGTAGCAGATTTCTCGACAATGGCCAGTTTCTTGATTGAGTCTGACATGGTTTTAATTATAAAAATGCTGTCTCCTGTTAT
>JAYEOJ010000477.1:0-2342 GCA_034722835.1 Bacteroidota bacterium
AAGGACTTGTCAACTAAAATTTTGAGTGAATTGGAGACCAGGTGCGAGGGAATCGAGTTTGTAGGCAAAGAGATAATAAGTTACGATGGAAAAAGCACTATGCTCATAAGGGGGGAGCGTTGGGCCTTGAAAGTATCTGACGAAGATCCGGGGCACTTGGTTGAATATAAGAAAAATGAACGGGTCCTTCAAACTTTGGAAAAATCAAAAAAGGATCTGGATGGATTGATGCTGTTTTTCGGTGGTTTTTCTGACAGGCAATATATGCTGACTGAATTACCTACAATAATTGTAGATTGCAGTCCTTTTAGCAGCCGGCAAATTGGATTTAAAAATGCTGTAGCTCTTGCAGAAAGATATCGAACAAAATTTATTACTGCCAGTTACGGTACCGATGTTCCCGAAAGTGTGTCTGCGGTAAAACTAGATGATTTAGTGGAAAAAGTTAAATTATTCAGTGTTATCAGAAAGATGAAGAATTCAAAACTGATAAGCATTCAGGATCACGATGGAATTAATCGTATAGACCAGGGGACTTATTATGATATACCAACAAACGATTATGATCTGAACTATCCTGGAAGATTAAAGGAATATTTCGGTGTAGAGATGATAATTGTGAGGTCTAAGGAACTGAATCAGGAAATTGCAAAAGTTGATGACGTGGAAGCAGAAGAGATTGCCGAAATGTGGGTAGAAGAAGCCACGGAAGTGAAAAATGTCGGACTTCATGATATAGTAAGATCGGCCAGGTTATACCTGGCAATTAAGGCATTATTGAACAAATACGATGCTGATGCAATAACATTGGATACCGCGACTCTCTTCTTCAGGGGTTATGGGTCTTCGGCATGGCTCCGGCCGGAACAGAAAGTAAACGAGACTTTTCCATTACTAATAATGGAGTTGAGCAAAGAATACATACAAAGCTGTTGCCAGAGTCATATAGATTGCCTGGTTACTCAGATGGTTGGCAATTATATGACAGGAGGCTCGGGTTTTACCGGGGACTTTTTGAATGACTGGGAGTTTGATCCAACTGGCGCTCGTCCCGAGAATGTGATGATTGTCGCCCACTGCGGCGCTCCGATAACCCCTCATAAGAATGGTAGAATCCCTTATCTGATAAGAGATCACATATTCAGATCTGAAGCTTTCGGCCCGGAGAATACTCCCACTGCTACAACTGTTAAATGGCCCTTAGGTGAAGTCGCCTCAATTGTTAAGTTTGATGTATACAGAAAGATGGTATCGGTTTTCACCGGCATAGTCCTGGATGGCGATTCTCTCTATGAAAATTTTCCGAACATCATTTGTAGAAATAAGATAGTTATTCAAATTGATGACCCTGAAGATTGTTATATGCTGCCCTCAAATCCTGCGGCGGGATTGTTCAGACAGTGTGACTGCTGGGACATAGACCATAGACACTGGGGAGGTCACCAGGTAGCGTTTTATGGCGACCTTAGAAGAAGGATTAAACATTTGACGGCTTTGATTGGATTCGAGGTTGTAGACAGAGACAGTGGAAAATGAATAATTTTGGCAGAAATGAGCATCGTTGAGAAGACTTTTTCTTAAGATAAATCTGTTGTTTTGATAACGAGCAAGCTGATTTGACGCGATTCGCGGTTAATAAATGAAGGTGTTTTCATATGTTCAATCTCATCCTAAAAGGTATGCCGGTCATTGTTTCGGTCATAGTGATTGCTTGCGGCCCTGCCGGGAGAACCGGAATCAACTGGCAATACTACGCCGATCTGGATGGCGATGGTTCACTCGAAACAGTAAAGGTTGTCGACCTGAACGCTAACGGGCGTCCTGACAGAATGGGCGACCTCCACCTGACCGGGCAGGGAGATTCCCTTACGGCCAGGTTATGGACAGAAGCTCAATTTGATCTCGATGGAGAGCCGGACGAACTGAGGATTTATATCGACCGGAACAAAGACGGGCGTATCGACACAACCGAAGGCTGGCTATGGCGCTGCCTTGACCTGGATGATGACGAAGCTTGCGATGATCGGGATTCCGACCTGCACGAACTGGATCTGGCCGGGAAAGGATTCACTCATCAGAGGATAAGGTACCAGGACACCGATGGAGACGGTGACGCGGATTTGCGCTGTGACTACCCCACTTACAACCTGTTTACCCCGGATAAAACTTATCGCTATATCACCAGCGATCGCTGTATGCGGCAGACCTGGTGGGGGCTTATCCATGGCTTTGGCCAATGGCTCTATTTAGATGAGGATGACGATAATTCATTCCCTCCGCATAAATACCCGATTTCGGTATGGGATTTCATGGATGCCGACGGTGCGGGCACTAATCTGATG
>JAYEOJ010000478.1:0-2341 GCA_034722835.1 Bacteroidota bacterium
ACCACAGAATAGAGCTCATTACCCCGGTATTGTTCTGCTCTTTTGTCCGGCGTCCCTTCGATCACCCTGACGCTGCTGCCAGTAAACTTCTCAATCTCGCTTTTCCATTGGTACTTTAGCGAGGTGGGACAAATGATGAGCACCTTTGTGATCCCGAACTCTCTCTTTAACAGTTCTGCAGTGCCAATCCCCTGGATAGTTTTACCAAGTCCCATGTCATCGGCCAGCAGACACCGGCCCGCTTTTGCAGCAAACCTGATCCCTTCCTCCTGGTAGGAATAGAGCTTTGTTTTCAGAAGCTCACTGAATGCCGGCTTCCCGTTTCCCCCGTAGCGATTGTCGATGTGGCGAATCCGTTCCGCCTTGTCCCGGATATCCAGCACATAGTCAAATGCATCGGGGTAACACCTGAAAGAGGGAGAGATCTCCCTCCCCTCTTTACGGATCCTGTCGAAAATGGCGTAATGCTCTGCCAATAATGCATAATCCTCATCGAAATATTTGGCCCTCAGCTGTTCGAACTCCTTCGGCTGTTCCGTCCCAATTCTCATCCGGATAGTTCTCTCACCCCTGTAATCCAGGTAAATGGAAGAATAATCAGGCTCATAATTCTTTTCAAGGATCGCTTTCAGTTTGGGTTTTGAACGTACCTGGTGCAGCACAGCCTCGATATGCTTGCAGGTTCCCAGCCGGTTGGTCTTAAAATCGAAACAGGTGCAGAAGTTGCGGGTATTATCATTGCTTCTGATCGAGACAGAATAGGAGCTTTTCCTGTCGGGATTTCGTACGATATACTCCGAAAACACCTCCTCTGTTCCAATTTTTTCAACAATCAGATGCTGTTGTGTCGCATACTTCTTCCTGAGTGCGAATTGCCACTCTTCCAGGCTGAGTTTTTCCGGTCTTTTATAATATGAGACCTTCTCGTAAACTGCATTCACTTTTTCCAGAAACGCAATATGAAATCGAAGTTCTCTTCCATCAGTTCTTCTCCCCCTTCCCCGGGAAAAGAGAGCCCCGGTAGTTCATAATGTTCCGCCAGGTAGTGCATCCACTGCCCGCTGATGTACTGAGAATATAGCAGCCGTGAGGTTTCTTCCTCGGTTTCTTCCTCGGTTTCTTCCGTATCGTCCGGACCAGAGCCCGGATCCTTGCCGGTTTCAGGTGAAATGCCCCACGGATTATCCGGACCGAAAATCAGCTCATTGTAGCCAAAAGCTGTCTCGAAACCCGAATCGGGATTAAAAAAAACCATACCCGGTATGAGTTCTCCTGAGTCGGAATTTGTATCCGTATAGGGATTCCGGTCCGGCTCAAACTCCATGATCAGGTCCTTCTCTTCCTCCTGTTCACTGGCCGGCAGGTCAAGGGATTCTGTATAAAAGAAGAGGAAATCACGGATAAACTCCCCGGCCTTTTTCATGTTTTCAACAAAAACAAGGGCTTTACCACTGTTATATTTCAGGAACATCTGATACTGTTTCACAAGGTTCCTGTCCTGGTCCGCCTGCTCATCCCTGAACAGATGGCGGGCACTCACATCAAATCGTTCCTCTTTAGCTGCTGCTGTATCCCCAGACTCCATGATTATCAGGGGCCCCAGGAGATACCACATACCGCGCCACTTAACAAATCCCGCGTAACATATGCTTTCTCCCGCGATGCTCTCTCCCGGCATACAATGAGAATTCGCAACCCTCAGTACCGTTTCAGAGGCAATGTGACGGAACAACAGGACATCCTGCTCCTGACCCAGATAAAGATAGAAACCCGATTTCTTCTCCCCCATTTCCCTGAGGGAATCGAACAAGCTGTGTTCCTTCCCCTGCCTTGCCAACAGCGGAGTATGGCTGGCCATTACATATGTATCAGCCATATCTGACTCGTACACTTCTCTGGCATCTTCCGGTAAAGGCTCCTCCCCCTCCTCTGCGAATTCATGGCTTAACATTTCGTCAAGTTCAATTCCTCCAAAATGCAGCAACCATGAATCAAGCATAATCCACCTGATGGTGTCAATCAGGGCATCAAAATCATCCTGATCCGGCGATGGAGCGTATACCTCCTTCATCCTTTCGTTTTCCGGTGCCGTCTCATACTCCCGGTCCAGTAATTCAAAAATATCTTCAGGGAAGGTAAGTATCATACAATTCCATAACCTGGGTGGTAAATGCTTTCCAAAGTCCGGGCCCTGAAATTACATCCTCAAAATACCCGGTCAAAAAGCACGCCAGGTTCTTCAACTCCACATCACTCATATCAAAATGCAGCTGAAGGACCGGATGCTCCTCAAGCGTTCCAAGTATATCATTGCACAATTTCAGATAATAATAGTCACTTT
>JAYEOJ010000479.1:0-2335 GCA_034722835.1 Bacteroidota bacterium
GGAAGAACTGGACCAGAAATTTATTGACCTTTATAACCAATAGACCAAAATGAAGAAGCTTTCAACAATTTTACTAATAGCACTGCTGGCAGTGCTGGCTGTTGTCACAACACAAGGGGCATCGCTCAAATTGCCCGCTATCCTGGGAGATCATATGGTCCTCCAGCAGAACTCTTTTACCAACATCTGGGGATGGGCTGAACCGCAGCTGGGGATTAAGGTCACCACCAGCTGGAATCAGAAGACCTACAGGGTGGTCGCCGATTCAGAAGGAAACTGGAAGGCAAAAGTGAGCACCGGAAAGGCAGGAGGCCCTTATACAGTGACCATAGAGGCCGATGAGACCAGGGTGCTGGAAGATATCCTGCTTGGTGAGGTCTGGATCTGCTCGGGCCAGTCCAATATGGAATGGCAGCTTCGACGGGCAGAGACTGCGGAGGAAGAGATTCCAAACTCCGAATTCCCCCATATCCGCTTATTTACTGTAGAGAAGCATATTGCCATACGTCCCAACGAGGATGTCAGTGGCTCCTGGTCGCAATGTAATCCCGAAACCTCAGCAGGTTTCAGCGCTGTCGGCTATTTTTTCGGAAAGATGCTGCACCAGGAACTTGGTGTGCCGGTGGGTCTGGTGAACACCTCCTGGGGAGGCACTCCCTCTGAATCGTGGACCAGCAGGGAAACGCTCAGTACCTTTGGAGATTTTGAACAGCAGCTGGAGGAGTTGTATGGGACATCAGATGAGGAGATGGAGAAAACTCGAGAGGAACAGACCCGGATCGAGACAATGATCAAAGAACAGCAGGATTTTGAGAATCCGGATAATATTGGATTTAGTGAAGGGTGGATGAAGGTTGATTTTGATGATGCAGACTGGGGTGAGGTAGCCTGTCCGGCCGAATGGAGCTCCCTGGAGGACATTGGCATGCTGGAAGGAGTGGTCTGGATGCGCACAGAGATAAAGATTCCGGATACATGGATCGGTTCAGCATTAAGTCTTGACCTGGGACCGGTGGATGAGATGGATATCACCTATATCAATGGGGCTGAGGTGGGAAGCAGCAGGATTATTAACAACTGGAATGTGCCCAGAAATTACCAGATACCCGCTTCGCTGGTTACTTCCGGGGAATTGCAGCTTGCCATCCGCATTGTCAATACCAATGCAGAAGGTGGGATATTCGGACATCCGGAGCAGTTAAAGGTGTATCCAACAGAGAACGACACTGAAACACCGGTACCACTGGCAGGTTCATGGAAGTACAAGATTGCCTACAAATTTCCGGAAGTTCCCATGGTATTTAATTCTCATACACCATCGGTGCTGTACAACGGAATGCTCCACCCGCTTAAGAATATGACCATAAAGGGAGCCATATGGTACCAGGGAGAGAGCAACCAGACCAGGGCCGTTCAGTACCGGACCATATTTCCGGGAATGATTGAAGATTGGCGTGTCACCTGGAAACAGGGCGCTTTTCCCTTCTATTATGTACAAATTGCGCCCTATAAATATGGCCCGGCCCACAACAGTGCAGAACTTCGTGAGGCACAATTCTTAACCCTTTCCAAAGTAAAACATACCGGGATGGCAGTGACCATGGACATTGGAAATCCCGATGATATTCATCCCACAAACAAACGGGATGTGGGGAAACGTCTTGCCCTCTGGGCGCTGGCCAAAGATTATGGAAAAGATCTTGTATTCTCGGGTCCGCTCTACAGGGAGCAGGCCATTGAGGGGAATAGAATACGGCTCCATTTTAACTGCACCGGAAGCGGACTGGTAGCCGTGGGAGGTCCGCTCACTCATTTTGAGATAGCTGGTGAAGATCAGATCTACCATCCGGCTGAAGCAGTAATCGAAGGGGTAACTATTTTGGTGAGCAGCCCGGAAGTAGAATCACCACTTGCAGTTCGTTACGGATGGAGCAATACCGCTGAGCCCAATCTGAGCAATGTTGAAGGATTGCCTGCAAGCTCATTCTGCACAGATAATTGGGAGAGGATTACTGAAGGACGCAAATGATCTTAAGAAATAAACCTTTAAATCATTTAAAATACGCGTTGGCTTCTTAATAGCACAACGGGTTAACCTAATAACCTTTTAACAACCATGGTCATCATACAATCTTATTTCGTGGCAGTGCTGCTGTGCGTTATTACTATGCTCTGCTGGGGTTCCTGGGCCAATACCCAAAAAATGGCCTCAAAAAAGTGGGCTTTTCAGCTCTTCTACTGGGACTATTCTCTGGGAGTTCTGATCCTATCCCTGATCCTGGCCTTTACCATGGGCAGCTCAGGTGAGGAAGGAAGGGGATTTATTGCGGATCTG
>JAYEOJ010000480.1:0-2333 GCA_034722835.1 Bacteroidota bacterium
ATAGGTGTTGTTCATATTGCCAGTACCGTATCCATAACCGTAGTAGTTGTGATACCCTCTTCCTCCTACATAATCATTGTATCCTGAAACGGCGGTTTCCTCACTGGTGATTATATAAAGAGAGACCTGCATGTCACCGCCGGAATTCACCTTCGTCATACCACGACGCTCGAACTGATGGATAAATGCATCCCTCAGGTAGCCTTTTTCTTCCGCACTCAGGATCTTATCACTCTGATTCTGCCAGCCCAGGAAACTGTAGGTCTTATACTTGGAGAAGTCAATGTTTTTATTCTCATCCACAGCCACTTTCACGGTGGAACAGGAGACCATAGCCATCACAAGGGCCAGTACGGAAAATGCCTTTATAATCTTCATCTTTTCATTTTTTTTGTTGTTAACAGAAAGGTAGTTATTCCTGGCCTATTTCAGCGGACCGATCAATTCAACAATGGTCCCGTCGGGATCCTGAACGAGTACAAAATGATCCGTCTCACCCAGCGGGATCGGGGTATCACCCAGCAGTTTTACTTTGTTCTTCTTAATCCGCTCCAGAAATGGTTCCAGGCTGTTCACCATAATGGTGATGTACTGCATGCCGGTATCATCATGAATATAGGTGGGCATGGGATGAGATCCTTCCTTTTTGAAACTCATGATTTTCCACTGGTTGGCATCCGGACTGTCCTGCAATTTCAGGACATCCACATGGAAAGCCACTCCGTCCGTTAAACCCGAGGATGTTCCAAAGTCCCCATCCACATCAAATTCGCCCACTTTGGTCATCCCAATCACATTGAGATAGAAATCGAGGGACTTGTCAATGTCTAGTGTGACCACGCCCACGCCGATCAGGCCACTTGAAAATTCACTTTGTGCCATGGTTTTTGTACTTAAGATTGCCATTACTGCGCAAATCAGTATAATACTTGCTTTCTTCATTGTTCAGGTATTAAAGTTTTACAGAATCGTAGACCAGCACCTTTTCCCACAGGGAGGACGCGTTCTCAATAAACTGTTTATGGGCCTTATGTTCCTGGTAAATATCATGCTCTTTTTTGGAGTCAAAGGTGACCACCAGGCTGTAAGAGTAGGTGTTATCAATGACATCCCGGCCGGTGTCTGCAGGTGGTCCAATATGGACCTTTTTTATCTCATCCACCTGATCCACAAAATGGTTCAGCTCTTTCAGGAACTTCTTCTTCACCTCGGGCGTATCTTCCACCAGCCAGAAGAATACCATATGGAAAAAACCTCCTTCAAGTTCCTTGTCACTGCCGGTGGCTGTGCCTGTCTGGTCCGGTTTCCCGGCTTTTGCCGCCGAACCCAGTGCAAGCAGGGCTGTTATTCCGCCCAGTTTTCTGATAAATGTTCTTCTTGCTTTCATCTTTGATCTTATAGGTGCCAAGGTAGGTAATTTTCTCATGGATTTCCGGCACTTAAATTATGCATTAATAAGGGGGATAACAAATTCGGAATACGAATGCTTATATTTACTTGACACTGGTAAAAGACAACTATGAAAGCACTGGTACTGGAATCGTATAAGAAGCTTGTCTATAAGGATTTTCCTGATCCCATTGTGGCGGATAATGAGGTCCTGATCAAAGTGGAAGCAGCAGGGATCTGTGGATCTGATGTGCACGGAATGGACGGGAGTACCGGAAGAAGGATTCCTCCTATTGTAATGGGCCATGAAGCTGCAGGGGTGATCACTTCCATTGGAACGGAAGTCACTGGCTGGTCTGCAGGAGATCGTGTGACTTTCGATTCGACCATTTATCAGCTGGATGACTGGTATACACGCAAAGGATTGTATAACCTGAGCGATAATCGCATGGTGCTTGGAGTTTCACCCGGAGAATACCGCCGGCACGGTGCATTCGCAGAGTATGTGAATGTCCCACAGCATATTCTGCATCGGATTCCTGAAGGCGTCACCTTTACCCAGGCAGCCATGGTCGAACCGGTGGCAGTGGCTGCACATGCAGTGGAACTGACGCCTGTGGAGCTGAACGATACTGCTGTGGTGGTGGGTTGCGGAATGATCGGACTATTTGTGATCCAGGTCCTCAGAGCCAGGGGTTGTGGTACCATTGTGGCCATTGACCTGGAGGAGGAGAAACTGCAGCTTGCCATGGAGCTGGGAGCTGATGCGGGTTTCAATCCAAACCGTGATAATATCCGGCAGGAGGTGGAAAAGTTCACTGAAAGACGGGGAGCCGATGTGGCCTTTGAAGTGGTGGGGATCACCGAAACAGTAAAGACGGCCATTGACTCTGTCAGAAGGGGAGCAACGGTTTGCCTGGTGGGTAACCTTTCACCGACGGCCG
>JAYEOJ010000481.1:0-2332 GCA_034722835.1 Bacteroidota bacterium
GGCCAGCACATCCCTGCCTGCCTTTGTCACATTACTCGGACTGGCGATGCAGGAACCTCCCCAGGCCTCCATCATCATTTTCCGGAAGGGCTTCTGGTCAAAACTCACCCTTACCATAAATACTTTACATTCCATACCCAGCAGAGAAGTGGCAAATGAAAGTGCACTTCCCCACTGTCCGGCTCCCGTTTCGGTGGTCAGTTTATTTATACCAAACTCCTTGTTGTAATACGCCTGAGCGACTGCCGTATTGGGTTTGTGACTCCCGGCCGGAGAAACACTTTCATTTTTATAGTAAATACGGGCCGGAGTACCCAGAGCTTCTTCCAGTGCATAGGCTCTAACCATGGGAGCCGGGCGCCAGATGCTGAGCATCTCCATCACTTTTTCCGGGATATCGATCCATCGCTGGGTACTGACTTCCTGTTCTATCAGGTTCATAGGGAATACAGGGGCCAGCATTTCCGGTCCAATTGGATTGCCGTCCGGTCCCAGAGGCGGATTCATGGTGCCGGGAAGGTCAGCTGCAATGTTATACCATTGCTTGGGCATCTCTTTTTCGCTTAGAATAATCTTCTTGCTTTTACTCATAGTTAGTTTCTTTTGGGTTATATTAATTCAGTTTTGTAAATATAAAGCGGGGCAGTTATCACTAACATGCCCCGCGTATTCTGATCTTATATTCTGTAAGTTCTACAGTCCAACCATTGCCCACGAAGCATTTTCCGGATTCCACCAGAGCCATCGCCAGCTAATATGATTGTTCACTGAGTTCATTTCTTCTTTGTGATGTGAAAATTAGATATAATTTTCAGAAATGCAAACTTCCTAATTCCAATTTATATTGAATTTAATATACCGGTTTCTTCCAGGCTTCGGCTGGTGCGTATCTGCTGGCAGAGGCCCAAAGGATGCCTCGCTGCATAATTTCGAGCGCTTCGGGCACCTTGAAGTCTTTCATTACATGCCCGAGAGATGAATAGAAAATCCGCCCTTTGCCATACATCTTTTTCCAGACCACGGGCATGGTGGAGCCCCCTATCCAGTCGGCATGCTTATCACTGAAAGTAGTTGTGGCGAGAACCTTCATATTGGGATCCACGTGCAGGTAATACTGCTCACTATGCATATCAAAGTCTGAGAGCCCCCTTGTTACTGGGTCCTCATGGTCTGTTACCTGAACCTGGTAGTCGATCACACCTCCCGGATGGGCCACCCACTGTCCACCGGTCATAAACTGATATTCGGTATTTTGCCTGAATGAATCGCAAAGACCTCCGTGCCAGCCTGCCAGTCCACATCCTTCCTTTACAGCTTTCAGCAGTCCCTTTTCCTGAGGCCCTGAAATTTTGGCCATTGTAAATGTCTGAATTACCAGATCCACCCCCTTCATGTACTCTGAATCGGCATAAGGCTCCAGGCTGTTAATTGCCTCCACCTCAGCACCTTCATTCTTCAACCAGGGCATAAAAATATCCAGGGACTGAACTGGTTCATGACCGTCCCAGCCGCCATAGGTGTATAATACTTTTCGCCCCTTCAGGGAGGGCAACTCACCTGTAACAGGTAAATTAGCTGTTTTACTGCCATCGCGGGCACGAAGTCCCAGGGATGTTCCTGCTGCAAGGGCCCCTGTACTGAACAGGAAGCGTCGTCGGTTTAGCTTCATAAATAGTTATTTGGAGTTGACTATAAAAATAGCTGGAAAATAATAACAAACAAAAAAACCCCTCGCTAATGCGAAGGGTTCAGATCAATACGAGATGATATGTTTAACTAGATAAGTTTGACATTCACTGCATTTAATCCTTTTCGTCCTTCAGTAAGTTCGAAAGTTACATTGTCATCTTCCTTGATCTTGTCGATCAGACCAGAAACATGTACAAAATATTCTTCCTCAGATTCGACGTCTTTGATAAATCCATATCCTTTGGATTCATTAAAGAATTTTACTTTACCTTCTTTCATTGTAATAAATTGATAATTAATAACAGTGCAAAAGTAATACAAATTAAAACCAAATGCACAAAGACTTATAATATTTCTCTATCTATCTGGGAATCATATAGAAAAACACTGCAAAAAAATGTGATATGGTTCCGGCCATCACAAGGATGTGCCACACAAGGTGGTGGTAGGGAAATCTGATGACCTTAAAAAACAGAATGCCAAGTGTATAGCACATACCTCCAATGAGAATCCAGAGGGTTCCCATCAGCGGAAGGGTATTCAGAACCGGAACAATGGCAATTAGAAACAGCCAGCCCATCACGGCATAGGATATCACATAAAAAGTGCTGACTCCGGTGTTGAAATCGCCGGGTTTTGTCAG
>JAYEOJ010000482.1:0-9584 GCA_034722835.1 Bacteroidota bacterium
TTTCTCCATCAGGTCAAGCGACTCTTTGATATCGTCGGTGTTGCCCCCGCTGGTCCCCACAATATGAGTAAAGGCATAGTGCACATTGTAGAAGTTCAGGCTGGCACTGAAGCTGGTATCGGCCGGACCGGCAAAAAAGTTCAGGCAACCGTCGAAGGCCAGCAACTGATCAGCCTGTTCAATCACCTGGCTTACCGGGGCAAATACAAAAACATCGTTGTATCCCTCTCCCCCGTTGATCTCTCTGATATGGGCCACAGGATCTGCTTCTGAGCCTGTATTCACATAATGAAGTTCCACCCCTCTCTCCAATGCATATTCCGGAGAATAGAGGTGGGCGGCACGATCGAGACGGTCCTGGTCAATGTCGGTCACCACCAGAAGAGAAGGTTTGGGTCCCTCCCGGTTCAGGGCATAAGAGATGGCCGCCAGGCCCATGGGACCCACGCCTGCCAGCAGGGCCATTTTTCCTCCATCCACGATCTCCATGTCATGTACATAGGTTCCGGGCTTGATATGATAGTTGGCATGCATGGCCCCGATCACACAAGAGTACGGTTCCGCCATGGAGGCCGGGTAGTATCCCGGTCCCCTGTAGACCAGCAGACAACCCATCTCCATCACTTCCCTGGTAAGGATCACAAAGGTGGCATTCCCTCCCAGGTAGGGATATGAATACCCGGGAGCCCCCAGGAGTCCCACCGGTCCGTCCGGATAGTTCAGGGCCGGCTGGATGGCAAATTTATCACCTGCAGTAAATTGATCCTTCCACCTGTCTCCTACCTCCAGAATCTCACCGGAAAATTCATGTCCGATAATCACCGGGTTCTCGTCCACATCATCGGGAACTCTTTTATGATCGCTACCCTGAATGGCGGCCTTGTAGGAGGACATGCAAAGACTGTCACTGACCACCCTGGCCAGGATTTCATCCTCCTTGATGGCAGGCAGATCAAATTCTTCCACCCGTAAATCCTTTTTGCCATAAAGTCTGACCGCTCTGGTTTTCATCTTTTCTGAATTAGTTTAACATACGCAGTATCTCCGAAGGCTGTTGGGCAAGTGTTCCCATGCCATCAACCGGATTGTTTACCAGTCGCCCATATCCCCAGCTCACCCCCAGGGGATGCATTCCTGCCGCCTGAGCCGTCAGGATGTCGTTATCAGAATCCCCTACAAATAAGATCTTTTCCGGAGCAATGTCCATCTGCGTTGCAATTTCAAATGCAGCCGCAGGATCGGGTTTCCTGGGCACCTCCTGCCGCTGTCCCAATACCGGGTCGAACGGCCATGCTGACAAATAGAATTCACAAACCCTTTGAGTCAGCCGATGGGGCTTGTTGGACAGCACTGAAATCTTGATCCCACGATCCACCAGGGCATTCAATACCTCGGGTATTCCCTCGTACACCCGGCTGCGGTCGTGCAGGTTGCCCGCATAGATTTCTTTGAATTCAGACACATAGGCCCTGAGCTGTTCTTCACTTACCGGTTTGCCATGAGCGCACTCAATGAATTTCACTGCTCCGTTACCGATCCACTTCAGATAGTACTCGATGTCGTGTTCCGGCAACCCATGTCTTGCAAACAATGCATTGGCTGCCCCGGCTATATCTTCAATGGTATGCACCAGTGTACCATCCAGGTCAAAAATGACTCCTTCTATTCTCATTCAATTATTTTAGCTTAACATGACCTGTCCCCCGGTGACCGGGATGGCCTGACCGGTTTCGTACTCCTGCTCAATTACATACTTAATGGCCTTTACCACATCCTCCACCCTGCATCCCCGACCCGCGGGTACCATGGATTCATAATGACGCTTTACATCTTCAATTGTTTTGGCCCCGGGTACCTTGCCTGTATTCAGATACTGTACAAAAAGTCCGTTTTTGGGATCAGACCAGAGAGGACCCTCGAAGAAGTTACCCGGACAGATGGAATTGACCTTGATCCGGTCGAGAATCAATTCTTTGGCGAAAGACTGGGTGAGCCCAATGCCGGCAAACTTACTGCCCGCATAAGCAAAATTCTTCTTGCTTCCTTCCAGTCCCGATTTGGAATTGATCTGGATGATGTCTCCGAAGTTCTGGCCTGAAAACCGGTTCTGAAGCTTCATGACCGGTACCGCTGCTTTTACACAGTTGTAATACCCCTTATAGTTCACCCGGGTCACCATATCAAAATCCTTCTCATCCAGCTCTTCGATGGAACCTGCCTTTAATACCCCTGCATTGCTAATGAGCACATCCAGTCCGCTGAACTCCAGAATGGTCTCGTAGACGGCATTCTCCATGGAATCCAGGCTGCTTACATCGGCCCTGGTAAACAGGGCCCTGTTGGTCGATCTGTGCTTATTTAGTTCGGCTGCCAGCCGCTTCCCCTCTTTCTCATTTATATCCATAATCACCACATTGGCACCCTCGGTAAACAACTGCCTGGCAATGCCTTCCCCAAATCCCATGGCAGCACCTGTGATGGCCACCACCCTGTTATACAGGGATTTTCTGAACTGGGGAGAGGCCACCGGTTCCGGCAGATCAGCACCCCGGCTCTCTTTGCGTACCGTGGCCAGTTTTTGTTCCACCTTTGACTTGTTGGAGGAGAGACCCAGCAGTCCGGCCTCTTCAATAAAAACATACTCCCCGATATCCTCTTTGGCAGCTTCGACCTGTTTCAGTACCTGCTCTGGCTCACCCCTGAAAACAGAAATGGTGCGGCCCAATCGAAGGGTGATCTTTTCGGGATCGGTTTCATTGAGCTGGTCCAACAGAACAAAACTGCCACTTTTCAGAGAGTGTTCTGACATAATCATCCGGATGGCCGGAACCAGCGCCAGTATGTTCTCTTTCTTCTGATCCATGTGATTCATATTTACTTAGTTGGCCTTAAAATAGTGATTCAGGACGGCCTTCCCCAGATGCTCCATCTCCTCCCGGTCCCCCCGCTGGTATCCTGGCCCCTCTTTCACACAGAGGTATTGATGAGCAGCCAGGTAGGCCGCACCATTATAAGAAATCGTTATCAGCTTCTCATCCAGGGCTACTTCAAATTTGCTGCTTACCGTGAGAGGCAACATGGCCGATGTATTGTGTTCTGTCCCAAAGGATACTACAAATCCGTTCTCATAAAAGTATTCCGCATATTCCTTTAATACCTCTATCCTGTTTCGAAGGGGAATCAGCTCAACCGAATTAAATCCGCGCTCTTTCAGTACCTTCAATAAATGCTCCCTGTCATTTTCAAATTCAGTGATCCCTCCTCCCGCACCATCCAGCAACATGGGATAGGTGGGGATCCCCCCTGCATCCCTGATAATTCCGACAATTTCATCCAGGTTCATAAATGCCTTTTCATCCTCTGCCACAAATGCCGGGGCCCCGGACTTTAACAGCCTGCCACGCAATTCCTCTTCCAATCCAGCCTTATCTTCCCGTTGTTTTTCCGACGCCTTTCCCCCGTATACCTGTTCCAGAAGCCCGAAAAAAAGCTCGTCACTCCCGGCCTCTTCAAGTTTCAGCCTCAGTGCCTTGGCTACATGCCTCTCCCGCAGTAAATGCACAGCATGTTCCTTCATAATTTCATCCACAGATAGAGATATGCCTGCCTGTTGAAATTCCATCCATCTGTTCAGCAGGTCGATCATACCGGCAACCTGTTTGTTACTTTCTCTCACCACTGCGTCCAGTTTCTGCTGTTGCTTTGCTGGCAATATGGAGGGAAATGCCAGCCCCTTGCCACTGATATAGGTCCGGCCCGGGTTCTTTGGATCGTTCACCCTGATTCCCTTTTCCTGATCCTCCCTGCTGATACCGATCAGCTCGATATTCAGTAGTGGAAACAGGCGATGCAGTTGACATTTCTCAATAAATTCCCCGTAGCCATCGGTTACATAGAAATCATTGATGCCCAGCACCCTGACATCTTCATCCCTGGCCATCTTAACGGCCTCCTCAATACTCCGGAAAGCACTGAATGAATAGGGAGTATGGATGTGGTTATTGACCTTCTGAGGATAGGGCAAATGATCCGACGAAAATGATTCCAGCAGGGTTGCCCTGTCAGGAAAATGTTTTAAGAAGTTCATCAATCATCCCTTTCATTAAACACCCAGCCTGCTTCGACGCATCTGTTCACCCGAGGTGAAATTCTGGGAGCATACGTGGTCCTTTAAAGGTACTATCTTCTCATGAATGGCATCTATGATCCAGTTGGGTTGGGGGAAGAAATAGTCCTCCAGCTCATAGGCGGGAGTAATCCAGTTCCGCGAGCCAACTACCACCGGTGGAGCATCCAGGTCGTCAAATCCAAGTTCTGTTATGTTCTGGGCCACATCCTTCAGGTAAGAGCCCCTTTCACTGGCGTCGCTGACCAGAATTATTCGTCCTGTCTTCTTCAGAGACTCCAGTACCAGTTCGTAATTGAATGGAACAAGTGAGCGGGCATCGATTATCTCGGCCGACATTCCGTATTTCTCCTGAAGCGTATCTGCTGCTTCCATGGCACGGTAGAGGGTGGCACCGATGGTTAAAATAGTCACATCCTTCCCTTTGCGTTTAATATCCGGTTCACCAAGGGGTATCTCATAGTAGCCTTCGGGTACTCCTTCTGTATGGAACTCCTCTCCGATGCCATATAAGCGCTGACTTTCAAAAAAGATGACCGGATCGGTTCCCTGAAGGGCTGCGTTCATCAGGCCTTTTGCATCGTAAGGGGTGGCAGGGAAAACCACTTTAATTCCCGGAATATGTGCCACCAGCGATGACCAGTCCTGGGAATGCTGTGCCCCGTATTTAGATCCCACAGAAACCCTGAGGATCACCGGCATTTTAATGAGGTTTCCGCTCATGGCCTGCCATTTTGGTAGCTGGTTAAAGACCTCATCGCCCGATCGTCCCAGGAAATCGCAATACATGATCTCCGGTATAACCCTTCCACCACACATGCCATAGCCAATGGCTGTACCAACAATGGCACCCTCTGAAATGGGTGAGTTAAACAGACGGTTATAGGGCAGTGCCTCGGTCAGCCCCCTGTAGACTGCAAAAGCTCCTCCCCAATCACGATTTTCCTCCCCATAGGCTACCAGTGTGGGATCCTTATAAAAACGATCCGCAATGGCTTCAAAGAGTCCGTCCCTGAACTGGTACTGCTTCATGGCTGAATGGGGCTTTCCATCCTTATCAAAGGCATAGCGTTCTTTTCGCGCGATTTGCTTCACCCTTGGATTCTCCTCCATGGGATGGTTCACCTCGGCTGTACCTTCCTCCATCTGATCCGCCGACTGGTTGGAGTACATCATCTCTCCGATCAGTCCGGGATTGGAAACCAGGTCCATTCGCGGCGATACCTGATCATCTATGGAAAGCTTAAATGCACCCATGATCAGGTCATCGGTCTCTGCCCTGATCTGATCCAGAGTACTCTGATCGGCCACGCCTGCGTCCAGCAAGTCCTGGCCAAAAGAGACAATGGAATCGACCGATTCCCATGCTTCGATCTCCTCTTTGGACCGGTAGGAAGACGAGTCGGAGGGTGAATGTCCGCTAAAACGATAGGTAAGTACATCCAGGAAGACCGGCCCTTTCTTCTCGTCAATAATCTTCATTTTCCGTTCATAGGCGTCAATCACGGCCAGTGGATTGTATCCATCCACGCGCTCGGTATGCATAAGCTCAGGATTAAGCGCAGCTCCAACCCTGGCAGCATACGTATAACCCATGGTTTCCCCGCAGGTCTGGCCTCCCATACCATACTGGTTGTTCATTATATTGAATATGATGGGCAGTCCGCCCTTCATATCTCCTTCCCAGAGTTCTCTGAACTGGTCCATGGAGGCAAAGGTTAATCCTTCCCAAACCGGACCACATCCCAGTGACGCATCCCCAATGTTGGCTACAACAATACCGGACTTCCTGTTCACCTTCTTATAAAGGGCTGCTCCTACGGCGATATCACCTGAACCACCCACAATGGCGTTATTGGGATAGATCCCAAAGGGGGTAAAGAAGGCATGCATAGATCCGCCCAATCCCTTATTAATTCCGGTCTCCCGTGCAAATATTTCAGCCAGGGTCCCATATACGAGGAACTTCAGTGCCAGGGATTTTATATCTCCCTTGTGTCCTTTTTCAACAATGCCCAGAATCCGGCCATCAAAGAAATCCTTCATAATCCTGTACAGCGCATCGTCATCCAGCTTCTGGATGGCCGATAGTCCTTTGGCCAGAATCTCCCCATGCGACCGGTGCGAACCGAAAATATAGTCATTGATATCCAGCTTATAGGCCATGCCCACAGCCGCGGCTTCCTGTCCGATGGAAAGGTGGGCCGGACCCGGATGTGAATGGGGAATGCCCTTGTATTCGTCCGTGGTCTTAATCAGGTTAAGCATGGTTTCAAACTCCCTGATAATCAGCATATCCCTGTAAATTCGACGTAGGTCATCTTTTGAAAACCTTGTCAATTCCTCCTTGACCGATCTGTTATAATTATTGATTGGAATGGAGCCCAGTTCCAGGGTTAGAGACTGTCTGACGTCTGACGGGTTGATAAATTGAGTCTTTGGCATGGGAAAAGGTTATTGTGTTATTGTGTTATTGTGTTATTTTTAATGGTTAATGCTTGCTAGAGTACGTCGGGTGAGAGCTGCTCGATCTGCTTCTTGATTTCAGCCAGGAACAATGTGGCCGGTCCTCCGTCCAGGGCCCTGTGATCATAAGTCAGGGATAATCCCATAAAAGGCTGGAAACCAAATGTTCCATCGGCCAGTGTAGCTGGTCGTTGAATGATTGTATTTACACCAAGTATCGCCACCTGGGGCAGGTTGATCACAGGGGTAAACATCTCTACCCCGTAATTCCCCAGATTCGAAACGGTAAAGGTGGCCGCTTCAGGAACAATCAGATCGGGTGAGATACTGCCCTTCTTGGAACTGTCCGCCACCTCCTTCAATCGAGTCGATAGTTCGGGCAGACTATAGCGATCGGCATTCAAAAGTGCCGGGACCATCAAACCCCGATCCGTATCCACAGCCAGTCCCAGGTTCACCTGGTCGAACATGCGGATACCTTCACCAAGGAAATGTGCATTGGCCCCCGGGTGCAGCTGCAGGCTTTGAATCACCGCGTAGCACACCATATCATTCAGGGTAATGTTGTAAGGGTATCCTCCCTCCTGCTTCACCTTCACCTGGCGGCGCAACTGTAACATGCCTGCAACATTTGCACTCAGATGATGTGTCAGCTGGGCCGAATTCTGCAGGGAACGATACATGGCACCGGCTATAATCTTGCGTACGTTACTAAGAGGTACATCTGAGAATGAACCTGTTCCTTCTGGTGATCCATGCTGCGTTTCAACTTCAGAAGGTTGCTGTAGATCAGAGGTCCTGTATTTTCCGCAGTCCGGTTTGTCACAGGGAACCTTAAGGCCCTCTGCCTCCTTTTTCTTCTGCGCCAGGGGAGTGAGTTTCTTTCCCTGCCGGATGGCTTCCACAACATCCCTCTCAATAATTCGTCCACCCGGACCAGTACCCAGCACCGCTTCCAGAACCACCCGCTTTTCCTGTGCCAGTTTCCGGGCCCTGGGAGAGATGGAAGTGTTAAGGCTTCCGGCAGGCGGGCCTGCACTCGTTCCAACTGCCTGGGGAGCCTCAGTCTTGGTAGCATATTCCGGTTCAGGTTCAGTCTCTTTTGCTTCAACTGCTCCTCCTTCCGGACGAAATTCCTCAATGGCCTCACCTTCCTTACCTATCACTGCCACATTCAGCAAGACGGGCACTTCATCGCCTTCCTCATAGAACCTGGTCAGTAAAATCCCGTCCTCCGGTGCCTCCTCTTCAAAAGCAGCTTTATCGGTTTCATAAGCGAAAAGCAGCTCTCCCCTGGATACGCTGTCTCCAACAGATTTATACCATTCGGTCAGAATGCAACTCTCTACAGACTGTCCCTGTCTTGGCATGATAACAGCATTGGCCATAATGTCTTTATTATCTATGTAATTAACTACTTGTCTATACAAGTACAAATATAATAGCTTTTTTATGAAAAAGAAAAGAAATTTTAACTGACCTTTCAAACTAATGTTATATTACTGTTACAATGGTATTTATGAGCTTACTCCTGGTCCCGGTTTTGAAAATATTTTTCATTTACATATATTTACAACTATATTTGCTGATATTTACAAATCAGGTAAAGTAACGATGGCAGTTAAAGAAGTTCCTTCTTACCGGAGATTGTATGAAAAACTGAGGAGGCTGATGGAGGATGGGACCTATCAGCGCGGGGATCTTCTGCCTTCTGAAAATGAGCTCTGTGCCGCTCACCACCTGACCAGACCTACTGTGCGAAAAGCATTGGATATGCTGGTAAATGACGGATTTATTCTCCGGCACCAGGGCCTGGGCTCCATTGTCCAGGGACAGCCCAAGGGAATAGGCATCCTCTCGCTAACCGGAACCACTTCAGCCATTGGTGAGGATATCCTGAGCACCAGGATCATTGTCAAACCCAGGATTATCAGCTGGGAGCAGGCCTTTGGTTTCGAAATCAGTGAAAAAGAGAAGAGCATGGGATGCATCTACCTCGAGCGACTCAGATTGATTAATGAGCGACCAGTATTTTACGACATCACCATGATCCCTAACCTGAATCTGCCGCGCTTCACCTCCCGGACATTTGAAAACCGCTCCCTGTTTGAGATTCTCCGGAAACATTACCAGCTGGAGGTAAAGGGCGGGGAGCAGAAGATCCAGGCCATTACAGCCGATGAACGGATCCAGAAACATTTCGGGGTAAAACAGAACCATCCCATCCTTCGGGTCGACCGGAAACTGGAGACCAACCGGGTTGCCTTCTCCTTCTTCAGCCAGATCTACTGCAACACAAGCGATTACAGTCTGACCGGGCGGTTCTGATCCGGATCTTTAACTCAATTACAGCCTGGGCAGGGTCCAGGGAGAACGATAAGAGGCACGGGTAAGTGCCGCCGCCTTTTCGTCTCCAATGATCTCACCTGTACCACGCTGCCATACTTTTTCTGGGCGGCAATCATCGTACAGTACTGCTTTCTTTCCCTGTACCTTCTCCACTTCGGCTGCACGTCTCACCAGTACATTCCGGTCCACATCACAAAGCGCCAGGCATTCCACCCCGCCCATCTTCAGAAAAGAATTCAAGTCGGACATTCCCATCCCATTCAGCCCGATGGCCCCTACATTGATCTTTTCACTGGCTCACAGGATCCGTGATGCTGCCCGCGCTGTTCCCGGCATGCTGCTTATGATTCCTGTTCCTGCAGCCACTGCTGCACTTTTATGAATGAAGTCGCATCGTTTCATTGTATTAATGTTATTTGATGAAATAAAAGTATCATGTGATCTCTTCCATCTCCATACCGAGAACCTCCGCAGTGGTCCTTATCTGTCTCAAATAGTCGCCATAAACCATGGAATAGTGGTGTCCCGTTTGCTTTGCCGCCTGGAAATATTTCAAAGCATCTGAGACCTGTATGATCGCCTTCAGCGTACAGCCCCACTGGTCGAGTCCATCTACATCCTGCATCTCTCCTCTGACCACTAC
>JAYEOJ010000483.1:0-9578 GCA_034722835.1 Bacteroidota bacterium
GAGCGCCAGGCAGCAATTATAGAAGCTGTTTTCACTGGAATATCCCCATGATTCAGATTCATAGTGGCAGGAAACTTTTTCAACTTGGCCGATCCTGCTTTGAATCAGCTCCAGAGCATCTTCCAGGTACTGCTCCCGCCTGCCCAGGTTGCTTCCCAGTGAAAGGTATATCAGATTCATGTTTTCTTACAACTAAGGTATTTAAAATCAGGCACATTTTTAGTACATTGCTGCTTCAAAATTAGCAGATATGAAAAATTTTCTGAGCAGCCTTCTGGCTACACTTACTGGCCTGGTTATCATGACCATTATTGTCTTTTTGATCTTTATGGGCATCATTGCAGCCTCAACCTCCAAAGACCCGGTGGAGGTCGAAGAGAACTCAATACTGCTGGCAAAGTTCAATGCGCAGATTCTGGACCGCACCAATGAGGATCCAATTGCGTCATTGTTCTCGGGCAATTTCATGTATGACGAAACCATGGGCCTGAACCAGATCCTGAAGGATCTGAAAAAAGCTAAAACAGACGAAAATATCGAAGGGATCTTTATGAACCTGGGGGCTGTCTCTGCCGGAATAGCCACCCTGGGTGAAATTCGTGAAGCGATGCTGGATTTTCAGGAAAGTGGAAAATTTATCTATGCTTATTCCAATGCATATACACAAAAATCATATTACCTGGCCTCTGTGGCCGATAGCGTCTTTATGACGCCCGAAGGGATGTTCCTCTTTAACGGGATGAGCGCCCAGGTCATGTTCTATAAAAAAGCCCTGGAAAAGGTGGGAGTTGAGATGCAGGTGATCAGACACGGGTCCTATAAGGGAGCGGTGGAACCCTTCCTGAGAGATGACCTGAGCCCGGAGAACAGGGAACAGATCGAAAGCTACGTTGGGGCCCTCTGGGGGAAGATCGTTAACGATATCTCTGTAAGCCGGGGCATGTCCACTGAAAAACTAAATCAGATTGCCGATGAACTGGCAAGCATTGATTCTGAGAAGCTGATAGAGACGGGCATGATAGACGGATTGATCTATTATGATGAAATGCTTAGCCTGATGAAGGAAAAAATGGGTGTGGAAGAGAAGGACGACCTGGAGGCTGTTTCGCTGAAGAACTACAAGGATGCTCCTGTGAAGAAGAAGAAAGAGTACAGTAAAGATAAAATAGCCGTCATTTATGCCATGGGAAGCGTGGTGGATGGAGATGCCGGTGAGGGATATATCGGTGGAAACAGGATCTCCAAGGCCATCCGGAAAGCAAGGAGAGACAAATCGGTGAAAGCCATTGTATTCCGAATCAACTCAGGGGGAGGAAGCGGTTCGGCTTCTGATGTGATCCACCGGGAAGTGATGCTGGCAGCCAAGGAAAAAGTTATCGTGGCTTCCATGGGAGATGTAGCCGCTTCGGGAGGATATTACATTGCCGCACCTGCCGATACCATTCTGGCCGGACCAGGTACCATTACTGGTTCCATTGGGGTATTCGGGCTCTTTCCCAATGTGCAGAAACTGATGGACGATAAACTGGGTATCAGCACCGATGTGGTAAAAACCAATGAAAATTCCAATATCCTGAGCCCCATGGATCCCCTTGATCCCGAAGAGCGGGTCATCATTCAGAAAATGATCGACGATTTCTACATCAACTTCGTGAACCTGGTCGCCGACGGACGTGGTAAATCCTATGATGAAATTGATGCCATTGCCGGGGGACGGGTATGGGCAGGTTCCAATGCCCTGGAGCTGGGCTTGATTGACATGCATGGTGGACTCACTAAGGCAGTAGAAGTGGCTGCTGAAATGGCCGGACTGGAAAACTACCGGGTCCAGGAACTTCCCAGGCTTGAAGATCCCATGGCGGCAATAATAAAACAGCTCACCGGAGGTTCCCTGGTTCGGGCCGACCGCATCATGAAGCGTGAACTCGGACCCGGCTACAAGCATTACAGGAAAATCCAGGAAATCCAGAAGATGCATGGCATCCAGGCCGTCATGCCTTATGAAATTGAACTGCACTAAGCAAAGACAGGGCAAGCATAGCTGAGATATCGGATCATCATGAATAAAGCCGGCCGAACTAACTGGAAGCTTGTTCTTTTCCCATTTTCCTGGCTCTATGGCCTGGTAATCTGGATCAGGAACAGCCTGTATGACCATGGATTTTTAAGATCCACTGGCTTTAATATTCCCCTGATCTCAGTTGGCAATATTACCGTGGGAGGCACCGGAAAGACGCCCCATGTGGAGTACCTGGCAGAACTGCTCCACAGCAAATTCAAGGTCGCTACCCTGAGCCGTGGATACAAAAGACGCACCAGGGATTTCAGAATTGCATCGGCCGAATCAAATGTCAGTGAAATAGGCGATGAACCGCTCCAGATCAAGAAGCGCTTCCCTGGTATCGATGTGGCGGTGGACCGTAAACGGGCGAACGGGATCAGGAAGCTGATGAGCCTGGCCCCCTGGCTGGAAGTGATCCTAATGGATGATGCCTATCAGCACCGTTCGGTCAAACCTGGATTTTCCATCCTACTTATCGACTTTGCACGGCCCATAGACAGGGATCGTTTGTTGCCGGCCGGCATGCTGAGGGAACCAGCTTCCAACCGCAACCGTGCCAACATTATCCTGGTCACCCGCTCGCCGGAGAGAATTAAACCCATCGAACTGCGAGAGTATGTAAACAGGCTCGATCTCTCCATTGGCCAGCACCTCTTTTTTACCACCATGCGTTATGGTGATCTGAAACCTGTCTATTCGGAAAGCCCCGGTAGAGATGCCGCTTGGTTTAAAAAACAGGCGGCTGGAGTGCTGATTGTGTCCGGCATTGCCAATCCGCGCCCGCTTCGTCAATATGCCCGGAGCATTAACACCAACATCACAGAACTCTCATTTCCCGACCACCACCATTATTCCCGGAAAGATATGGAGAAGATTTCCAACACGTATCATGAACTGGTAGCCTTACACCAGGAGATCCTCTTGCTGACAACCGAAAAGGACGCCATGAGGCTTCGGGATCACACTCCTGAACCTGAAATGCGGGATGCCATGCATGCGGTGCGCATTCATGTGCATTTCCTGAATGATGATAAAGAAGAATTTGACCGACAAATATTGACCTATGTTAACAGCAATAAAAGAAACAGTATCCTACATCAGGGAGAAAATTCCTGATAGTCCCGACACGGCCATTATCCTGGGAACCGGCCTTGGTAAGATCGTAGATTTCCTGGAAGTGGAATATGTAGTAGAATACGAGTCCATTCCCCATTTCCCGGTTTCTACCGTTGAAGGGCATGAAGGGAAACTAATCTCCGGAAAACTGGGTGAGAAACGTGTCCTGGTCATGCAGGGAAGATTCCACTTCTACGAGGGCTACGAAATGCAGGAGGTTATTTTTCCCATCCGGGTACTGAAGTTCCTGGGCATTCGTACCCTGATTGTCTCCAATGCAGCCGGGGGGATGAATCCAGATTTTGAGATTGGCGATATCATGGTGATTAATGATCATATCTGCCTGATGCCAAATCCCCTCATTGGTCATCATGAGCCTGAATTTGGAGCCAGATTTCCCGATATGAGTCAGACCTACGATCCGGAACTTCTTGAAAAAGCACGGAAACTTTCACAGGAGTTACAGATTCCCATTCGCGCAGGCTGTTACGTGGGTGTAACAGGACCAACTCTGGAAACACCAAAGGAATACCAGTATATGCGAATCATTGGTGGCGATGCAGTGGGCATGTCCACCGTTCCCGAGGTTATAGCCGCCCATCAGATGGGAATCAGCATCTTTGCCGCTTCCGTGATTACCGATCTGGGAGTCCCGGGGAAGATTCAGAAACTGACACACCAGGATGTGATCGAAGCTGCTGAGAAGACTGCTCCCAAACTTACTGAACTGATCATTAAGCTGATTACCAATTGATGCCTGAGGCCAGGGACGGATTTCAAAAAGGAAGGGTACTGACCATGTCAGTGGCCCACTTTGTTCATGATTGCTATACCGCCTTCCTGGCGCCTGCTTTACCCCTGATCATTGATAAGCTTGGAATCTCCTACGGGATGACCGGACTGCTGGCGGTGATACAGCGCATCCCCTCCCTGTTTAATCCATTGATCGGTATTGTAGCCGAACGGCCGGTTATGCGCTATATGGTGATCTTCTCACCGGCCTTTACAGCTGTGTTTATGAGTCTGATTGGTGTGGCTCCCGGATATACCTTCCTGGCCATCCTCCTTTTCTTTTCCGGTATCAGTTCCACACTCTGGCATATTCCTACTCCAGTTATGGTACGGCAACTTTCGGGAAGTCGTGTAGGAAAAGGGATGAGTTATTACATGGGAGGAGGGGAACTGGCACGCACTGCCGGCCCCATGGTGATCCTTGGGGTGATCAGCTGGTGGGGACTGGAAGGGATGTGGAGAATGATGCCCCTGGGACTTGTGGCTTCCGGAGTGCTCTGGTTCCAGTTCAGAAAAGCCCGTTTTACGCCCTCATCCTCCCCAAGAAAACATCAGGAGGGCAGTTACTGGAAGATTTTTCTCAGGTTCTCAGCTGCCTTTGTGCTTACCGGGGGATTCACCCTGTTCCAGGCCGGCATGAAAGCATCTGTGACCTACTTTCTACCCACCTTTCTCACTTCCACTGGAAACTCGCTGCACTATTCGGAGCTGGCCCTTACCGTTATCCAGCTGGCAGGGGCCATGGGTGCCCTTTTTGCAGGTACCATCAGCGATAAAATAGGAAGGTACTGGACCCTTCTGATCATCAGTATAGGCACTCCCTTGCTTACCCTTCTGTTCCTGAACCTGGAAGGATTCTGGATCTTCCCGGTCCTGCTGCCACTGGGATTTTTCATCTTTGCCCCCACCTCGGTCATGCTGGCAACGGTTCAGGAACTGAATACAGAAAAAAAAGCATTTGTAAACTCCATCTACATGACCCTCAACTTCTTCGTAAGTGTGATGGTCTTCCCCCTGGTGGGTGCAGCCATCGACCGGGTCGGATTTTTACCGACCTTCAGGTTCATTGCTTTTCTTGGATTCGGTGCCATCCTGATCGTGTTGTTTACCCGTAAAGGACTGCAAAAGATCAGCGGTACACCAGTCCAACCGCCCTCCGCCTGATCCATTGCTTCCCCGTGGCTGGATGATATCCCCTGGCATGGATCACATAGAATCCCATGGGCTGCATGGATCCGTTTTCTCCCTCCCCATCCCAGTTATAGGTAAGTGACGGACCGGCCAGGTGGTTGTTGGCCAGTACCCTGATCTGGTTTCCGTGCAGATCGGTGATTAACAATCCGATTACCCAGCCGGGCCCGTCCGTCGAAATCTTAATTTCAAGAAGGTCCTGGTAGCCATCATTGTCCGGACTAAACACTTCCGGTTCCACATCCAGCAGCCTGTCAGAATCGCTTTCGCCAACAGATTGCGAATTCTTCGTCCCGGGAGTAGCATAGCCTGATATCGAAGCCGCCGAATGCCAGTTGTCCGCATCACTTCCCGGGCGCTTCACCGACACCCGCTCCAGGCTGATCCCCCTGGGATCGTCCAGCAGCTCCATATGCATATCATCGCTGTACTCCACCCTGTCCACCACATTTCCTGCCCGGTCGGTCAGGTAGATGATCCCGCTGCTGTTATGCAGCCCGGTCAGTCCCTCCACCTCCACCCAGTGTCCGCTAAGCTCCAGCCCGTAGGCATCCATCAGGTGCGGGACACAGGCTGTAAGCACCAGGTACTGGCCGGGCAGAACAAGTCTGGAGCGGGTAGACAGAACGATGGGATTGTCCGGGGAGCCACCTTCCTCCACCAGGTGTATGGAGAGGTCCTGCAGATCCAGAACCTGGTCGCCCGAAAGGAAAAGCTCCACATACTCCGGGAATTCTTCAAGGGGATCGTACATGATTTCGTTGATCACTACTGAAGCCGCTCCGGGTGGTGAGACAGCTCCGGCCACGATTTGATGAACATCTGCTTGATTCCCTGCACAATCACTTAGTCCGGATACCCTGAGCCGGTAAGAGAACAAGTCCTGGAAATCCTCCTGAAAACGTACCTGCAGGATCTCCCCCAGGGGATCCGTCAGCTGCAGCATTTCAGGATGCACGGCCCCGGGATCCAGGCGGATTGCTGTTATGCTGTCCGCAGGCAATCGAAGCGGTTCCGCATAGTGAAGCAGGAGCTCTCCGGGTTCCCCCAGGCCCGCAAAGAGATACAGGGGTGGCTCCCGGTCCATCCTGCTGCCCGCATTGCTGTTGATCCTGCCAGGCGTACCTCCTCCCGGATCATTTGAAAACTCCCAGTTGACCGAGATCCTGCAAATCAGATCAGCATCGGGCGATTCCAGGGCCCAGCCACCTTCTTTTTTCCACTGGGGGCCATCCCAGGGGACCCTGTAGGATGCAGCATGAACCTGTTGTCCCTTTCGGTCATGGATCGAAAGAACAGCCCCTTCATTGGGAAGGGTAAGCCCCTTTAATAACAAGAAGCCCCCCGGTTCCAGCTTCTTGGATTCCTGCTCCTCAATTAAGGCATTTAATAAATAAGTCCGCTCATTCACCATCAGCTGCCACCCCTCCAGGTGTATGTTATAATCCGACCGGTTAAAAAGTTCCATGTACTCCTCCCTGAAACGAACTGCCGGATCCGGATCGGCCATTATCTCGTTAAAGACCAGATCGCCCCACTGAGCTTCATTGCGCATGACCTCCACCACTGTATCCAGTAACAGGTTCCCATCCTTATCTGCCAGGCCCTTTATCCGCAGATGGTGAGGCTCCCGGTTTGGAATCACCTCCGGAAAGGAGATATCCACGACTTGCCCGATCACCCGGACAGAGTCAGAAGGAAAGCCTTCCGGTTTTCCCTCAGAGCTCAGATGGAAGGAATCCGGGTCCGGTTTCATCACCGGTTCAGAAAATTCTAAGCTAAGCCATCTTTCATTTAAAAACTCCGCTGCTGTCACAAAGGGGGCCAGCGTATCCTTTTCAAATTGCCCCTCCAGAACCAGGTCATCCAACCACAAAGCCCGATCCCGCGATGATGTGTACCTGTACCTCAGCACCAGTTGCCTCCCCCAGCTCATTCCTTCCATCCGGCATGATCCCAGGAATACCGGCTCCTCTGCATCCGGATCCAGGGAGACATACAGCTCAAGTCGGCCCGCTCCATTCCCATCCACCCGGAACAGTGGAGCCCCCTCCGTACCCACCTGCTCCTGATAACTAAAAGAAGTGGGACACAGCACTTCGCAGCTTTCATCATCCACACGCCAGATTTTGACCAGATCGTCCGACCCGAGATAGTTAACTCCCAATACCAGTCCACTCAAAATCCGGGGAACATTCCCATCAGCATAGAATTCTGCACCCAGCGTAAGCTGCCAGTTATTCATATTACTGGGTGCGTACGCATGCCTTATCCTGAATGAAACAGAGAAAGGATCTGCCGTATTGAGCTTATCATGCCTGAAAATCAGGTAGTCGCATCCCTCCTGTGGATTATCAAAATGGTGATGAAGCGAGGAACCTCCCTCCAGCGCATCGATGGTATCATAACACCACCTCCCCTCTGGAAGCTGTATCCACCCGGGACCTAAATTGCATTCTGCCACTCCTGAACTATCATTTTCAAAGTCAAATCTGTACTGTCCTTCCAATTTGAAAGAAAAAAGCAAAATAATTAGCGCGATGTTTCTAATAAGAGAGAAAAAATGATGATTTTTGCAATCTGATAACCTAATATTTGCGATCATGAAAGTAGCTGTTGTTGGTGTAAGCGGAGCCGTTGGACAGGAATTCCTGCTTGTGCTCCAGGAAAGAGCGTTTCCATTGGACGAGCTGGTATTGTTTGGCTCCCCCCGGAGTGCCGGAAGCCAGTATTCCTTTAAGGGCAAAAAACTTACCGTAAAGGAGCTGCAAGAGAACGACGATTTTAAAGACATAGACATTGCTTTAACTTCAGCAGGTGGTGGCACCTCCAGGAAATTTGCAAAGACCATCACCAAACACGGAACCATTATGATTGATAACTCCTCAGCCTTCCGGATGGAGGAGGACGTGCCGCTGGTGGTCCCCGAGGTCAATCCTGAGGACCTCCAACACCTGCCCCGGAACATTGTGGCCAATCCAAACTGTACCACCATCCAGATGGTAGTATGCCTGAAGCCCATCAACGATCTCTCCCCTATCAGGCGGGTACATGCCGCTACGTACCAGGCTGCCAGTGGTGCCGGTGCTGCAGCCATGGCGGAGCTGGAGGAGCAGATCCGTCAAATTGTTGCAGGCGATCCGGTCACCGTCGAAAAGTTTCAATATCAGCTGGCCTTCAACCTGATCCCACATGTTGATGTGTTCAAAGAGAACGGATACACCGGGGAGGAGATGAAAATGTATAACGAGTCCCGGAAAATCATGCATTCCGATATTGAAGTCAGCTCCACCTGTGTTCGTGTTCCCGTGCTTCGCAATCATTCGGAGGCCATCTGGGTGGAAACCGAGGAGGCCCTGGATCTGGACCGGGTGAAAGAAGCTCTTTCAAATGCCGATGGCATTACCCTACAGGATGATCCGGCAAACAATGTATACCCCATGCCCCTGGGGTCGGCCAGCAAGGATGATATTTTCGTGGGCAGGCTACGGAAAGATCTTTCCAATCCCAGGGGAATAGCCTTCTGGTGCGTTGGAGATCAGATAAAAAAAGGGGCTGCTCTGAACGCCGTTCAGATTGCCGAATACATGGTTAGTAAGGGATTGGTCTAAGCTGGCTCAGTAAAGCAGGTCGTTGTAAGGGTAACGCTTCACGTGGATCTCTTTCACCTTCTGGTACAGCTGGTCCTTTAGTTCATCAATGTTGGACTTCTTCAGGGCTGAGATAAAAAGCGATCCCGGGTGTGAACGGGTCCAGTCCGCAATATGATCATCCAGGCTCAGATTTTCCCTGGTGGAAGCGGTAAGATCATCCTCGTCCTTTTTTACATAGCTATAGGCATCTGTCTTGTTGAATACCAGCATGGTCGGAATATCACCACCGCCCAGCTCCCTGAGTGTGCTCTCCACCACCTCGATCTGCTCTTCGTAGTTGGGATGTGAGATATCCACAACATGAACGAGGATATCGGCTTCACGAACCTCATCCAGGGTCGACTTAAAAGACTCTACCAGGTGGGTGGGCAGCTTTCTAATAAATCCAACTGTATCGGAAAGAAGAAAGGGAAGGTTCTCAACCACCACCTTCCGTACCGTTGTATCAAGCGTCGCAAAAAGCTTGTCCTCTGCAAACACCTTGGATTTGCTCAGGAGATTCATAAGGGTGGATTTCCCGGCATTGGTATATCCCACCAGGGCCACCCGTACCATCTTGCCCCGGTTCTTGCGCTGCACCATCATCTGCTTGTCGATCTTGGTTAGCTGCACTTTTAATTTGGCTATCCGGTCCCGAATGATCCGCCGGTCCGTCTCAATTTCGGTTTCTCCGGGACCCCTCAGTCCTATTCCCCCCCGCTGGCGCTCCAGGTGTGTCCACATGCGGGTCAACCTGGGCAGGAGATACTGGTATTGGGCCAGCT
>JAYEOJ010000484.1:0-2317 GCA_034722835.1 Bacteroidota bacterium
AGTCACCGATCCGGGGCAGATGATTGCCTCGCCAGTGGAAACCCTTCCCACCCATGAATTGATGAATTACCTCCAGGCTTATTTTGCGAAGGAGCAGGTGGATCTGCTGGTGGTGGGTCATCCAAAGCAGATGGATCATTCGGAGTCCGAATCCATGAAACAGATCCGCTTCTTTGTAGGGGCCTTTAAAAAGCGCTTCAAGGAGATCCCGGTGGAGTGGATGGATGAACGTTTTACCTCCAAAATGGCCATGGATGCCATGGTGACCGGTGGGATGAAGAAATCCGACCGGAAGGTAAGGGGGAATGTGGACAAAGTGAGTGCGGCGTTGATTCTTCAATCTTACCTGGAGAAAAGAAATAATTTACAGCGCTAAGCGTTGTCTTGTATTAAAAGAGTTAGATAGATAATGGTATTACCGGTGTACGTATACGGGATGCCGGTGCTTCGAAAAACAGCACCTGAGATCCCTGAAGATTTTGAGGAACTGGATCAGTTAATTACAGATATGTTCGAAACCATGCATGCCAGTGATGGGATAGGATTGGCAGCACCACAGATTGGAAAATCCCTTAGGATTTTTGTGGCGGATACTTCCCCCATGGCCGACGCAGCGGAGGAACCTGAGCTGGCAGATTTCAAACGGGTATTTATTAATCCATATATACTGGAAGAGTGGGGCGATCCATGGTCTTTTGAGGAGGGATGTTTGAGTCTTCCCAATATCCGCGAAGAGGTAAGCCGTCCCAGCCATGTACGTATTGAATATTTCGATGAAAACTGGAACCTGAAGGAGGAGGAGTATGAAGGGATCCGGGCAAGGGTTATCCAGCACGAAAATGACCATCTGGATGGAAGGTTATTTGTAGACCGGATCAGTCCCATCAGGCGGAAGCTGCTTTCGGCACGTTTGAATGCCATTAGTCACGGACGTGCAGATTGTGATTACAGGATGATCTATCCCAAAAGGTGATTGAAAAATAATTCAGAATTTTCTGGTTTCATGATGCAATAGTTGTACCTTGCAACAGTTTAATTATGAAACCATCATGGATTACAGCAAGCTGACCATTGTCAGGCCACCGGAAATTCATTCCACCTGGTTACCTGAAGACCAACTTGGAGCCCTGCGTGTCAGATTATCAATTGGAAGGAATCGTTACAGGGCAAATCCAGGACTATACAGACTTGGCAGTCCGGGGAGCGATTCAGACGTTTTCGTGACCGCAAATTACAAGCTCAGTTTTGACCTGCTAAGAAAAAACCTGGACGGTGTGCATGCCTGGATCCTGGTACTGGAAACCTATGGCATCAATGTATGGTGTGCTGCGGGGAAAGGAACCTTCGGGAGTGATGAGCTGATCAGACAGGTGAACGAATCCCGGCTGAGCCTGTATGTATCCCACAGGCGATTGATTGTTCCACAGTTGGGGGCCCCCGGCGTATCAGCACATAAGGTTAAGGAGGCAACTGGTTTTTCTGTGAAATTTGGTCCTGTACGTGCCGAAGATATTAAAGAGTACATCTCAGCAGGGTACAGGAAAGATGAACGGGCCAGGACAGTAAGATTCAATATCAGGGACAGGTTTATTCTGGCTCCGGTTGAGCTGGCAAATTCATTGTGCTATCTGCTGGTGGCACTGGTTTTTCTTATGCTCTTATCCGGTATTCATTCTGAAGGATATTCATTTACCCTGGTCTGGATAGAGGGATGGAGGGCTGGCCTGTTTCTTCTGGCTGCCTATATAAGCGGTGCATTTCTGGCCCCTTTGCTGCTTCCCTTTTTGCCTTTCAGACATTTCGGGGGAAAGGGGCTGGTGGCGGGACTTTTTGTAACCGGACTCATAATTCTACTTGGCGATGCGGAAATGCCTGTTCTTGGCATGCTTGCATGGTTCCTTGTTTCAGGTGCCATATCTTCCTACCTCACCATGAACTTCACCGGAGCTAGCACCTATACCTCTTTGAGTGGAGTCAGGAAAGAGATGGGGATCTTTGTGCCCATCCAGATCGCATCTGTTTTTGCAGGCCTGGTCCTGCTTGTCATCTCAAAACTTTTATAGATGGATACGCAAAAATATCTAAGAAATGTGGCTACCCTGGAGTACGATGCCTCCAAATGTATTGGATGCCGTTTATGCGTGGAAGTATGTCCTCACATGGTTTTCCGTATGGCTGAAAAAAAGGCAGTGCTGGTCAACAGGGACAAGTGCATAGAGTGCGGTGCATGTGTATTGAATTGTGTTCCCGGAGCCCTGAAAGTCAAACAGGGTGTGGGATGTGCATCTGCGGTTATATATGGATTCCTGAACAGAAC
>JAYEOJ010000485.1:0-9516 GCA_034722835.1 Bacteroidota bacterium
CCAAGGGGTAATTCACCAATGATGGCCGATGGATGCGCCCCAATGGGATTAAAATACCGAAGGGAGATCACTCCTTTCCCCTGCACAGACCGCATGGTATCCCGAAGGATATCTTCACAGATCTGTTTGGTGTTTCCATAGGGCGAATTCGCCTTTTTAAGTGGGGCATTTTCTGTGACCGGTAATTCATCGGGCTCACCATACACGGTACAGGAGGAGGAAAAAACCATGTGATCGACCTCAAACTTCTTCATGGCCTCCAACAGGTGAATCAGCGAGAGCAGGTTGTTTTCATAATATTCCAGGGGTTTTTCAACACTCTCGCCCACAGCCTTAAATGCAGCAAAATGTATGATGGCATTTAAATCAGGATGCTTTTCAAATACCTTGTATGTGGCTTCACGGTCTTTTAAATCTATTTCCTCAAAATGGGGCATTTTCCCGGTGATGGCCTTAATCCCATCCAGCACCTCCCGCTCTGAGTTGGAGAGGTTATCCACAATCACCACCTCCATGCCCTTTTCAAGCAGCTCAACTACAGTGTGGGACCCAATATAACCCGTTCCCCCGGTAACAAGAATTTTTGACATAGCTAAGGTTTATAGACTCCAGTAGTTGAAGCTGTGAATCCGGTCACGGAAAATACCCTTCAGGTCAGCAAAGACAGCTCCTTCATGGGCGATGGAACGGAAGTAAGCCTCATCCTTCTCCATATACTCCCTGTGATTGACTGCGACCACAATCCCATGGTAGGGGCCATTAACAGAGGGTGAAAGCTCATACTTGTATTCTTCCATGATCTCCTGGGCTGAGGCATAGGGATCAACCACATCCACCTGTACACCAAACTCTTTCAACTCGGTAATCACATCAGCCACCTTGGAGTTCCTGATATCACTGACATTTTCTTTGAAAGTGGCACCCATCACCAGCACCCGGCACTCTTTCAGGTTGGGATAGGTGGAAGATAGCTTAAGCGTCACCTGGCGTGCCACATAGGCACCCATTCCATCGTTGATCCCACGGCCGGCATTGATGATCTGTGCGTGATGTCCGAACCTGGCAGCTTTATAGGTCAGGTAATAAGGATCCACCCCGATACAATGCCCTCCTACCAGTCCCGGAAAGAAATTCAGAAAATTCCACTTGGTACCTGCTGCCTCCAACACTTCGTACGTATTGATGTCCATCTTGTTGAAAATCATGGAGAGCTCATTCATAAAAGCGATGTTTATGTCGCGCTGGGTATTTTCAATGATCTTGGCAGCTTCAGCTACCTTGATGGAACTGGCCCGATGCACGCCAGCCGTGATAACCAGTTCATAGGTTTTCGCAATCTCCTCGGCCGACTCGGCATCACAACCCGAAGTAACCTTGGTGATCCGTGTAAGTGTATGTTCACGATCGCCCGGATTAATCCGTTCGGGAGAAAATCCCACTTTGAACTGCTCCAGAAATTTAAGTCCGGAGACCTCACTTAACAGGGGAATGCAATCCTCCTCAGTACACCCGGGATAGACCGTTGATTCGTAAACAACATAATCTCCTTCGGAGAGTACCTTTGCAACAGTGGTTGTGGCAGAAAGCACCGGGGAGAGATCCGGATTCTTATGCCCATCAATGGGTGTGGGCACAGCCACCACGTAGAAGGAAGCGTCACGAAGATCTTCAATGCTGGAGGTAAATTCGATATCACAACCCTCAAAATCTTCGCTGGACAGTTCATTGCTGGGATCCACATTGTTTTTCATCATATCCACCCGGTCGGGTTTGATATCAAATCCGATGACAGATATTTTTTTGGCAAACTCCAGGGCAATGGGAAGACCCACATAACCCAGTCCGATCACGGCCATCTTTTTCTTACCGCTCAGTAGATCGTTATAAATCATTTTTCAATGCTTTTAATTATTGGATGATAATCCCCTGTCAATCCAACAGGTTCAGAATTACGAATGTTATAGACAATTCCAATGGAAGAACGGGCAGCCTCCAGGCCGTACCCGCTGCCTTCCAGGATCTTTTTATAGGAGATGGTATGCAAATCAGTAAAGCCTCCGCTGAATTCTATCTCCTTCCCATTTACGGTGATGGAGCGATAGGTACGTTTCCCGAATGTTTTCAGATCTTCCGGAATATCGTTGCAGTCAATACTCAGGAACCAGCGAACCCGGGCCCTCTCCAGTTCCAGAAATCCCGCAGCTTTATTCTCTTTGAGGATGTGAACCTGGTTCAGCTTCACTTCCCCGAAGATCCATGTAAGCATATCAAAGAAATGCACTCCGATATTGGTGGGAACACCCCCCGATTTTTCATTCTTCCCCTTCCAGGAGTAGTGGTACCAGTTTCCCCTGCTGGTGATGTAGGAAAGGTCAATGTCGTATACTTTGTCGGGCGGACCACTGGCAACCTGCTCTTTCAGATCCATAATGGCCTGGTGGTGCCTGAGCTGCAAAATGTTCCAGATCTTTCTCCCGGTCTCTTTTTCATAATCCTTCAGGGCATCAATATTCCATGGATTCAGAACCAGGGGTTTTTCACAGATGGCGTCTGCTGCGTTACGAAGGGCAAAACGGATATGTGAATCATGCAGGTAATTGGGGGAACAAATACTCACATATTCCACATGTGTTCCCTGCCTGTTTATTTTGGCAATATGTCGGTCAAAACGCTCAAATTCTGTGAAAAAATCAGCTTCCGGAAAATAGCTATCCATAAATCCTACGCTGTCAAAGGGATCCAGGGCTGCCACCAGCCTGTTACCTGTCTCCTTGATCGCCCTTACATGCCTGACTGCAATATATCCGGCGATGCCAATGACGGCAAAGTTCTTACCGGGCTTATTCATTTTCTGATCCTGTTTTTGTGACCACGTCTTCATTAAGTCTGTATTCTTCACCACTTTCCGGACATCCAGCCAATCCTTCACTGTTAAAAGTCAGCCGGTGTCCGTACTCGCTCATCCATCCGACCTGTCGGGAGGGATTTCCCACCACGAGGGCATAAGGCTTCACTTCACGGGTAACTACCGCGCCTGCACCTATAAACGAATATTTTCCAATAAGGTTTCCACAAACGATGGTGGCATTGGCCCCGATTGTAGCCCCTTTCTGAACAATGGTTTTAATATATTGATCACGCCTGACCACGGCACTTCTGGGATTGATTACATTGGTAAAAACCATGGAAGGTCCCAGAAAGACATCGTCTTCACATATAACCCCGGTATAGATGGAAACATTGTTCTGAACCTTTACATTATTTCCCAGAACCACATCCGGCGAAACCACAACATTCTGACCCAGGTTGCAATTTGTTCCTATTTTGCATCCGGTCATGATATGGCTGAAGTGCCAGATCTTTGTTCCGTTTCCAATCTCAACATCCTTATCAATTACTGCGCTTTCGTGAGCAAAGAAATCCTTCATCTCTTATGATTTAAAAAATTGACGAACCTGGTCCGATATATACTCCAGTTGTATCTTTTCCAGCTCAGTATGCATGGGCAGGGAGAGCACCTTCTTGCATAAGCCTTCTGAAACCGGGAGGTCACCTTCCCTGTATCCAAGGTCGCTGTATGCCCGCTGAAGATGCAGTGGAACAGGGTAATAGACCTGGGAGGGAACTTTATTCTCCAATAAGCACTGCTGCAGGGCGTCTCTTCTGCCTGCTTCAACCTGCAGGGTATACTGGTGAAAAATATGGGTAGTAAAGGGTGATCGTACCGGTATCCGGATCTCATCGATGCCGGACAGGCTTGTGTCGTACCATGCTGCAGCCTCCTGGCGCAGGTGGTGGTAATTATCCAGGTGCTTCAATTTGACCCTGAGAATCGCTGCCTGAATTGTATCAAGACGTGAGTTCACTCCTACATGGTCGTAGTAATATCGTTTTTGCATCCCATGATTAACCAGGGAGGCGGCTCTTTTACCAAAACTTTCATCATTGGTAAACAACGCACCACCATCCCCAAATGCTCCCAGATTTTTGGATGGAAAGAAGGAAGTGCATCCCATGTGCCCGATGGTGCCTGTTTTCTGTTTTGATCCATTTGCCTGAAGAAAATCAGCTCCCAGCGCCTGGGCATTGTCTTCAATCACAAAGAGGCCATAGCTACGGGCGAAGTCCATAATCGCATCCATATCCGCACACTGTCCAAACAGATGCACCGGGACGATGGCACGGGTTCGTTCGGTCACCACCTGTTCCAGTTGCTCCGGATCAAGGTTAAAGGTATCGGGTTTCACATCCACAAATACCGGCTTTAATCCCAGGAGCCTGATCACCTCTACGGTGGCAATAAATGTGAAAGGGGAGGTAATTACCTCATCGCCGGACTGAAGCTCAAGGGCCATCATGGCCACCTGCAGGGCATCTGTACCGTTCCCGCAGGCAATGGTGTGTTTCACGTCCAGATAGGCCGATAATTCATCCTGAAATTTGCCTACATCCTCACCCCTGATAAAGGCGGTGGAATCGATTACCCGCTGCATGGCCTGGTCTACCTCGTCTTTAATTTTAAGGTACTGACCATGAAGGCCTACCATTTTTATCTCGTTCATTTATACAGGCTTACAGAATCAACTTACGAAGATAATAAAAAAAGCGGGTTGATAACTTGGTTTTGTTTTCCTCGGGCGACTGATTATTTTTACCTCACAATTCAGCCGCATGATCATCGGAAAATACATAAAAATGCTCCTTGATGAGCGAAAGCGCGTAATTCTCCCGGGCTTTGGAAATCTGGAAGTCATCGTACCGGAAAGTGCACAGGCACCATCCGGAAACCGGTTTATCCCTCCGGGAACAAGGGTCCGGTTTGACAAAAGCTATAGCAAGGATGATGGTCTGCTGGCAGAAACGCTGGCATCAGGAGAGCAACTGGATAGCAATGAGGCGCAGCAGCGTGTGCTTGAGCTGGTGGATGCAATAAAGTTCTCTCTGGATAAGGGGGAGGAGTATCTGCTCCATGAGGCCGGGTCTTTCTCAAGGGATTCAGAAGGGAAGATTCGTTTCCTGGCCGATCCTGACTGGGTACTGGAACCCGAGCAGTATGGCCTTGAATCCATGGACCTGTTGGAGCTGGAGGATCTCCCGATTGAGAAGGAAGAGGTCAAGGAGACAACGACCAAAGCAGCCCCGAAAGTCACCCCGCTTGCTCCACCAAGGCCCAAGCCAAAACCCAAAAAATGGCGCGTTATCTGGTTCATCGCCGCCCTGTTGATTGTTGTATTGGTGGTCCTTGTCATCATTCCCCCCAGGGAGGATGAAAGCGGAGAAAGAAGACAATTGTTCAGGAAAAAGGCGGACCGGGAGCTTGTTGAGCAGGATCAACCCGTTGATGAGCAGCAGGAGGGGCAGACGGATGAACAGCCATCCGATACTGAAACAGTGGTCTCGGAACCTGAAACCGAAGTGGAACAGGAACAGAGCCAGCCGCCTGAAGAAAGCAATAACTTCTTTATTATAGCCGGCAGCTTCTCAAAACTGAAGAATGCCAGTGATCTCCAGGACCAGTTGAACGCCCGGGGATTTAATGCTGAAGTGATGATTACAGAGAACAGGATGTACCGCGTAAGCGTGGCATCGTATGCTACCAAGGAAGAGGCTGAAGAAGCTCTACCGAAGATCAAATCTGAATCAGGCCTGCAGTCGTGCTGGCTGCTTTCCAACTAGGATCAGTTAATCTCAGAACCGTTCTGTGCCGCATCGGATGGTTCCACAAAGTGGAGCGATCCATCGGGGTTTTCAGAAAGCAGGATCATACCCTGTGATTCAATGCCCTTGATTTTTCTCGGTGCCAGGTTTGCCAGTACGGAGACTTTCTTTCCCGGAAGCACATCCGGTTCAAAATACTCGGCGATCCCTGATACTATGGTTCGTTTTTCAAAGCCAAGATCCACCTGCATCTTGATCAGTTTCTTGGTCTTGCTTACCTTTTCAGCTTCCAGGATGGTCCCGGTCCGCAGGTCCATCCGGGTAAAGTCATCAAAGCTGATCTCCGGTTTTTGAGGAGCAGCCTCTGCAGGTTCCTCATTGTCCTCTTTGGTCTTGTTCAGTTTATCAAGCTGTTGTTGAATCTGCTCGTCTTCTATTTTTTCAAATAGCAGGGAGGCCTTCCCAATGGTATGTCCGGCTGCCAGCAGGCTCTCCGAACCTATCAGATTCCAGGAGCTTCCCTCAAACTGCAGGAATCCCCTTAGCTTCTCCATGGAGAAGGGGAGGAAGGGATCCAGCAACAGGGTAAGATTGGCTGAAATCTGGAGGGAGATATTCAATATGGTTTTCACCCGGTCCGGATCTGTTTTGATCACCTTCCAGGGTTCTGTATCGGCCAGGTATTTATTGCCCAGGCGGGCCAGATCCATCCCTCTCTTGATGGCTTCCCTGAAGCGGAACTGCTCCAGGCTCTTCTCCACACCCTGTGCGATGGAGCCTATCTCTTTCAGGGTGGCCCTGTCCTGATCCGTTAAGCTGGTGATTTCAGGCACTTTCCCCTCAAAATATTTTTGGGTCAGCACAATGGCCCGGTTAACGAAATTTCCCAGGATGGCCACCAGCTCATTGTTATTTCGGTTCTGAAAATCCTTCCAGGTAAAGTCATTGTCCTTATTTTCAGGAGCATTGGCGCAGAGTACATAACGCAATACATCCTGCTTTCCCGGGAAATCGTCCAGGTACTCATGCAACCATACGGCCCAGTTCCGGGAGGTGGAAATCTTATCATTCTCCAGGTTCAGGAACTCATTGGCAGGTACATTGTCGGGCAGGATATAACTTCCCTCTGCCTTCAGCATGGTGGGGAACACGATGCAATGAAAGACAATATTGTCCTTCCCGATAAAATGGATCATACGGGATTCTTCGTCCTTCCAGTACTTCTCCCATTCAGGTGTGAGCTCCTTGGTGGCAGAGATGTACCCGATGGGCGCATCAAACCATACATAAAGCACCTTTCCTTCGGCTCCTTCAACAGGTACAGGGATTCCCCAGTCCAGGTCACGACTTACCGCCCTGGGGTGTAATCCCTGGTCGAGCCACGATTTGCATTGTCCGTATACATTGGGTTTCCATTCCTTATGTTCCTTCAGGATCCACTCCTGGAGCCAGGGTTCATACTTATCCAGAGGCAGGTACCAGTGTTTGGTCTCTTTCAAAATAGGTTTGCTGCCGCTGATGGTGGAAACCGGGTTGACCAGGTCGGTGGGGCTCAGTGAAGTACCGCATTGTTCGCACTGGTCACCATATGCTCCCGGGTGGCCACAATGGGGACAGGTGCCGGTAATATAACGGTCGGCCAGGAAGGCAGCAGCCTCCTCATCGTAATACTGTTCCGAGGTAAGCTCTATAAATACCCCTTTATCATACAGGGTCTTAAAAATTTCAGATGCAGTTTCATGATGCACCTGGTTGGAGGTACGGGAATAGATGTCAAATGAAATTCCAAAATCCTCAAATGCTTTCTTGTTGATCGCGTGGTACCTGTCCACCACCTCCTGGGGGCTGATCCCTTCGTTACGTGCCTTCAGCGTGATGGGTACTCCGTGTTCGTCCGATCCGCAGATGGAGATCACATCCCTGCCTTGTTGGCGCAGGTAACGGACATAAATGTCGGAAGGAACATATACACCGGCCAGGTGCCCCAGGTGAATGGGGCCATTGGCATAGGGCAGGGCAGAAGTAATCAGGTATCTTTTGAATGCTTTGGCAGTCATTGTGAATTGTATTTGGGATCGCACAAAGATAATGATAAAATGATGCTGATTTTTCTCCTTTCTGCACATAAACAGTAAAGAAACATTCCATGAACCAATGCAAGACCGGAAGGAATGCCGAAAAAGCCGCTGCCGGATACCTGAAGGCCCGTGGATACCGGATCTGGAAAACCAACTGGAGGTGGGGCAAGCGGGAGCTGGACCTGGTGACCCTTCACCGTGATGAACTGGTTATTGTTGAGGTGAAATCCCGCGTGGGCAATGCGGTCAATGATCCCTCCGTGGTGGTGGACCGGACAAAGGAGCGGAACATTATCCTGGCAGCCGAGGCCTTTATCCGGCTTCATGGCTGCAGTCATCCTACCCGCTTTGATGTGATTGCCGTGATCTACCAGGACAGCGGCATGGAGATCGAACATATGGAGAATGCCTTTTATCCTACGGTGGAATAGAAACTGCTTCAATCCTTTATCACCGAACGCTTCACCAGATCGTAGAATACATGTGCATAGCTATAATCACTGGGCATAAGCTGGGCGCAGGTGATGATGATCATCTCAGTGGAAGGATCAATCCAGAAATTGGTTGAGGCCGCCCCTGCCCAGCTGTACTCACCCGTCTCCAGGTCCACCTGTCCCGACAAACCATATCCCATACCCTCCTTATAATTTATCAGGACAGGCAATTGGTCGGACATGATCATTTTTGCGGTGGACTCTTCCAGGATTCGGACCCTGTTCAGTTCTCCGCCATGGAGGAGCATCCGGCAAAAGCTCAGATAATCATCCATGGTCGATACCAGTCCGCCTCCCCCTGAAAAAAGTACAGGATCTTTCTTAAATATATCGGCCATAAAACCGCCCTGCTGGAGTTTCCCCTGGGCATCGCGGTAGTATAATCCAGACAACCTCTCGTGTTTTTCTTCCGGCACATAAAATCCCGTATCATCCATTTGCAGGGGATCAAAAATCTTTGTCTTAAAGTACTCATCCAGCGGGACGCCGGACAATATTTCCACCAGGTATCCGGCCACATCAATGGAGAGGCCGTATTCCCAGGCTGTCCCCGGCTGAAATTTCAACGGTAAGGTGGTCATTATTTTTACTTTGTCCCCGATGGTGGCCGAATCCCAGTTCCCGACACCGGTAGCACGGTACAAGGAATCCACATAGGACTGACCCCAACCATAAACAATTCCCGATGAATGGGTCAGCAGGTGGCGGATGGTCAGATCATCTACCTGTGGTTCAAGGGAGCCTGTTTCGGGCTCATAGACCTGCACATCAGCAAATTCAGGAATATACATGGACAGTTTGTCATCCAGCTTAAATTTTTCCTCATCATAGAGGGTCATAAGGGCCACTGCTGTGACGGGTTTGGTCATGGAAAAGATCCTGAAAATTGTATTCTCCTCCAGCGGCAGGGTATCTTTCACACTGGCATATCCAAAACGCTCATTGTATACGATCTTATCGTCTTTCATTACCAGGGCGGTGATTCCGGCCCATTTTGAGCTATCGATATATTCCTGTATTTTCCGGGTAGCAAGCTCCAGGGTATCGCTGGAAAGACCGACTTTTTCAGGGGTGGTGCTTAGTGAACCTTGTCCGCATGAAGCGACCAGGAAAATCAATGCAGCCAGGAAACTTAATAAATAGATGTGCTTTTTCATTTTTTCTGAGGCTTTATAATAAATGAGTATTTGTATTCACCTGGTGGGATGGTATATTCCTTATGAACCAGACGTCCCCAGGAGGTGTCCCCCCCCCACTCCCATCTGAAGATGATCAATGTTCCATTG
>JAYEOJ010000486.1:0-2310 GCA_034722835.1 Bacteroidota bacterium
ATCCCTTCCGCGGCAATACGATCCAGGTGGGGAGTCTCATAATAGGTGGATCCCATAAAGCCAAGGTCCATCCAGCCCAGGTCATCTGCCACAATCAACAGAATATTGGGTGCTGTTTCGTGTTTTCTGCTGCATGAAGCAAAAGCTGTTAACATAAAAAACAATATTGGAAGATAGTATCGTCCCATAACTTCTCCTATTTTGGAGCTCTCCCGAAATTAAATTTTTCCGAAGGTACCCGTTCCTCATCCATCATCCTGGCAAGGGTCTCTACCAGATCCGGATGTTTGTCTGCCACGTTATTTTTCTCTGCAGGATCGCTCTCCAGGTTGTAAAGTTCAAGAGGACCATGGGGATCCTTCCCCACATTCAGCCGGATCGCCTTCCAGGGATCCATCAGGATCGCCTGCTTGCCACCCATTTCATGAAATTCCCAGTATAAAGATGGATGTTTCGCCTGCTCCTTTCCCAGCAACTCCGGCAGAAAGGAAATTCCATCGCTTTCTTTACATTCAAATCCGGTCAGATCAGCCAGGGTGGGAAACAGATCCCAGAAGGCCGACGGATGATCTGATACACCGCCCTTTGCAATATTACCCGGCCAGCTGACGATAAAGGGTACCCGGATACCGCCTTCATAGAGGTCTCTTTTAAATCCCCTTAATCCTCCATTGCTGTTAAAATAGCGGGGATCAGCACCTCCCTCCAGATGCGGTCCGTTATCACTGGTAAACATGATTATTGTATTTTCAGCAAGGCCAAGCTCCTCAAGCTCCTTTACTATTTCACCCACATACTGATCGATGCGGTGGACCATGGCAGCGAAGGTGGCATGGGGATGATCCTGGCTGCAGTACATGCCGATTACCATATCCGGACTGTAGTCAGCTCCCGGCCTTCCCACATAGGGTGTTTCAGGATATTCTCCCAGGTATTGTTGAAAGATGTCATCATCCGGAACAATCAATTCGGCATGGGGAATCACAATAGGCACAAAAGCAAAAAAGGAAGTGTCGCGATGTTCCCTGATAAACTCGATGGTCTTCTGCTGAATCACATCCGGCGCATAGGTCTCCGTGACAGTCCAGTCGTTTCCCTCCAGGTATACCTTCTCTGAATTCTCCCACAGGTAGGCAGGATAGTAGCGGTGGGCGTAGCGCTGACAGTTATATCCAAAGAAACGGTCGAATCCCTGGTTCACCGGATCACCTTCCGAACCGGGGTAACCCAGGCCCCATTTTCCAAAGGCCCCGGTCACATATCCCACCTCCTTCAATCGTTCCGCCAGGGTTGCTGTGGAAGCAGGCATGGGCCACTGACCTTCCGGTTTGACCTCCTGGTTCCCTCGAATGGGTGTATGCCCGGTATGGAGCCCGGTCATTAAGACCGAACGGGATGGGGCGCAGACTGTGCTCCCCGAATAGTGCCGTGTGAAGCGGATGCCCTCCCGGGCCAGTTGATCCAGGTGAGGTGTGTTAAACTTTGTTTGCCCGTAACAGCCCAGGTCGCCATATCCCAAATCATCGGCCAGGATATAGATAATGTTGGGAGGTGATTTTTCCTCTGTTGTCGCCGGATCTTTGCTTGTACAGGCACCGATCAGTAAAACAATTGTCAAAATACCAGGAAGCATGCTGTTTTTCATCATCTGAGAGCTTTGGGAATAAATATACAGGATTGTTTACATTTGCGCACATGAAAACGGTTTCTTTCAAAACATTGGGGTGCCGGTTGAATCAGTATGAAACCGATGCACTGGTTACACGCTTTCACCAGGCGGGATACCAGGTGGTGGACTATTCCTCCCCAGCTGATATCACCGTAATCAACACCTGCACAGTTACCAACCAGAGTGATCAGAAATCGAGAAACACCATCAACTATGCAGCCAGGAAAAACAAGGCCGGTCTGGTGGTGGTGACCGGTTGTATGGCCAATAACCACAAGGAGCAACTGGAGGCCAATGAAAAGATCACCTATGTGGTGGATAACGAACGAAAAAGCCAGATTGTATCTCTGATCGATTCGCACTTCAAAGGGGAAGTGGTCCACCCTCAATCGATCAGCGGAGATGTATTCGGCTTTGAAGCAGTGGATCAGAGTTTGCATACCAGGACCTCCATCAAAGTTCAGGACGGATGTGATAACTTTTGTACTTATTGCATTGTTCCATCAGTGCGCGGCAGGGCAGTGAGTCGTCCGCTTAACGAGATCCTGGAAAATGTGAAGCGGGTGATTGACAACGGATTCAGGGAGATTGTGATCACCGGGGTGAACATTGGACGGTATGCATATGAGAAATACAACATT
>JAYEOJ010000487.1:0-6051 GCA_034722835.1 Bacteroidota bacterium
GAAGAAGATTGATAAAAAAGGCAAGGATCATGATCATCACCATAAATTTCATCAGCGTTTCGAGAACCTTATAAAGATTCTTCGCCCAGAAAATAAGGATGATTCCAAGAGGGGTAAAGATGACTGGCCAGACCCATTCACTAATGCCCGTGATACCCTCCATCCCGATTCCTATCCCCAGGTTATTCCCAAACTGAAAGCTTGATGAGGCCAGAAAGGCCGAAATTCCGATTAAAATGGCAAACCACCTGCCATAGGTGTCTGCCATGGACTGAAGCATGGACTTGCTGTTCACAACGCCAAAGCGGGCTGCCATGGATGTGTAGGTGATCATAAAAACAATGGAAATCACAATCACCCAGAGGAATGCATATCCATATTCTGAACCGATTCTTGATGCTACTGTAATACTGCCCGGTCCCAGTACAACCGAGGCAATAATGAAGCCGGGGCCAAGCGTTTTGAGAAGATTCTTAATCTTTCTAAACATCCTTTTTAGTATTTCCCCTTGAGGCCCTTCAAGGGGGACTAAACTCCGCTAAAGTCGACCTTGTCAAACACCAGGGAGGGCAGGCGCCAGGAGCGGGTGGGATCCACATCGCTGCCCACAGCCACCAGGTTATGCCATAGCTCCTTAAAGTTCCCGGTAATGTTCATCTCTGCCACGGGCTGAACCAGTTTTCCCTTCTCAACCAGGAATCCTTCTATCCCATAGGAGAAATCGCCGGTAGCTCCATTGCTGTTTCCACCATTGAATCCGGTTACCAGAATCCCCCGGTCGATATCGGCCAGCAATCCTTCAAGATCCTTTTCGCCTGGTTTGAATACCAGGTTTGTGGTAGATCCTGAAGTGGCTTCCATCTCCAGCTTCTTGGCGTAATAGGTGTCGATGTAGTAGGTTTTTAATACTCCCTTTTCAACAACAGCACGTTTTTCAGTGGCCATTCCCTCACTGTCAAAGAGCCTGGACCCGCGGCCCGATACAATAAAGGGATCGTCCACGATGCTCAACAGATCGGATCCGACTTTCTCACCCTTCATGCCGATCAGGAAGGATTGCTTCTGCTGTATGGAACCTCCATTCAGGGCAGAGATCAGGGGGCGCAGAGGTTGTCCGGCCATCTTATTTTCCACAATCATGGGCATTTTTCCGGAGGCGATCTTGGCCTGTCCCAGTCGGTCCACCGCCCTTTTCAATGCTTTCTTTCCGATATCCTTCCGAATCAGCTGATCGCTGAAGATGGAGGATTCATACCAGCTACCCTGCGGACGGGCTACTCCATCGGTTACAGAAACAGAAGCCCTCAGGGAATAATAAGAATTATCAGTATCCCCCTCGAATCCGTTGCTGGCCACCATCACACTGCCGCTCATCCCATCACTATAGGAAGTGGAGACAGAGATAATGCGTTCATCTGATCCAAGAACCTCTTTTTCCAGGGCAAAGGCATCCTTCACCTTTTGCTGGGGATCCACAGAAACGAAATTGGGGTCGATGGTCTTCAGATCGGGACCACCACTTTTGTAATAACGTTCCGGATCAGGAAGTTTACGAAACTCATCTTCTGCCAGGTACCTGGTGCCGACAATAGCCTCCTCGATAAACTTACCCATCTCATCCTTATTGGTAATACGGTTGGTGGATATGCTTGAATACTTGTTGTCTACATAGAGATTGATCCGCATGCCGCTCCGGTTGGATTCCTGGAGCTTATCAATCTTCTCATCCCTCACCTCAATCTGGCTGCTGTTATTGTTATATATGATTACACGAGCCTGCTGTGCTCCGTTCTTAACGGCGTGCTCCATGGCCCATTTTGCAAGGCTATATTTTTCTTCTTTGGTCATGACTTAACTATTTTCAGGATTATGCGTTTGTTCCCCCAACGGTTAACTTTTTCACCAGTACAGAGGGAAGTCCCATACCTACTGGTACCGATTGTCCTCCCTTACCACAGGTCCAGGTGCCTGTTGCAGTCTGGTAGTCCCCGGCTGCCATGGTAATATCGGCAAGTGCCTGTGGGCCGTTCCCGATAATATTGATATCCTTGATGGGCATGGTCAGTTTCCCGTTCTCGATAAGGGTCCCGGATTTTACGAAAAAGGTAAAATCACCGGCACCGATTTTCACCTGGCCATTGGTGAAGTTGTCCACATACACCCCGTAATCAACGCTTGAGATGATTTCCTCCGTTGTATGAGGCCCATTCTCCATATAGGTGATTCGCATCCTGGGTAGTGGTACATGACGAAAAGACTGCCTGCGTCCGTTTCCAGTAGGATCCACACCATAGTGCTTTGCACTGATCCGATCGTGCAGGTAGCTTTCAAGCACACCGTCTTTGACCAGGTATACCTTCTTTACATCGTTGCCTTCATCATCCACGTTGATGGCTCCGCGGTTGTAAGCCATGGTGCCATCTTCAACGATATTGATGAAGTCCTTAGCAATACTCTTCCCCATTTTATCAGAAAAGATAGATTCTCCCTTGCGGTTAAAATCGGCTTCGAAGGGGTGTCCCATGGCTTCGTGAAGCAGGATCCCTGATCCACCGGCACCCAGCACAACCGGCAACTCACCGGCTTTGGGTTTCCCTGCACCAAAGAGGAAGTTGGTCTTCTTCACCGCTTCCTGGGCCACTTCTTCCACGATATTGTCGTTCATAAATTCAAAGCCCTGACGCACCGAACGAGCACTGTAATCATTTTCTATGTTTCCATCCTTTTCCATGACACAGACCACCCCTATGGTGGCCATGGGACGGTAGTCGCAGGTAAGTACTCCCTCAGAGCTATAGAACATTACATAGGAGCTTTCGTCCCGCTGAAACACCCTGGCCTTGGTCACCTTCTCATCCAGTTCAAACAGGCGGTCATTCAGCTTCTGCACATAGGGAATTTTTTCCGCGATGCTTGAGTTTTCCCACTTCTGAGATACTTTATAGTAATTGGGAAGGGTTTTCTCGATAAGCTCACCCTGATTAAAGGTGACGGGATCGTTGGCTATATTGGCCGCAGTTTTTGCCACCTTCAGCATGTCCTGCAGACTGGTACTTTCTGTATATGCAAAGCCTGTCTGATCGCCTTTTAACACCCTTACCCCAACGCCGTAATCCACATTTGAGTTTGAGCTGTTCACCTTTCCATCTTCCAGTCCGAGACTGTTTGAGATGGTGTGTTCAAAAAAGAGGTCTGCATAGTCGCCACCCTTGGACATTGCTTCAGCAATTACTTTTTGCAGCATCTCGGGGGTCACTTCAAAATGGTCTAAATAGCTTTTCACATCTGGTGAGATTTGAATGTTCTGGCAAGATTTTAAAAGCGGAGGTAACACCATGGTTCCTGCCACTGCCGCACCGCCAGTTTTAATAAAACTTCGTCTGTCTAAAGTCATTTTATCTGGGTTTAGCTTTTTTAAAGCGCTCAATGTACAATTTTCCCCTGTAACAGGAAACAGACATGTCCCTGTATAATAGAATACTTTACAAACTTTAGGAAATGCAACTCTTTAATTGTTAATTTTAGTTCTTTAAGACAATCAACCAAATAAACCGGAAATATGAAAACCTTAAAACTTATCGCCATTGTCATTACCGGGGTGCTGCTTCTCGGTTGTACCTCAACTACCGACGAATGGATCACCCTGTACGATGGGGAAACCTTTGAAGGATGGACGGCCTCAGAGAATACCGATGCCTGGAAGATTGAGGAGGGTGCCATTGTAACAGGCGGTGAACGCTCTCACCTGTTCTACACCGGGGATGTGCTGGATCACAACTTCAAGAACTTTGAATTCAGCGTGGATGTGATGACCCAACCGAATTCCAATTCAGGGGTCTATATCCACACCGAATTTCAGGAAGAGGGATGGCCGGCCAAAGGCTATGAATGCCAGGTGCTTAATTCCACCGTTCCCGGAGACTATGTGGAGCGTAAAATGTCGGGGAGCATTTATGCGGTACGGAATATCTGGAAGGCGGTGCAGGCCGACAATGAATGGTACACTTACCGCATTGTGGTGCAGGGAAAAACCGTGCAGACCTACATCAACGATATGCTGCTCGCTGAATATACGGAACCTGAAGTATTGTGGAGGCCGGAGGGCTGGGCCGGAAGGAAGTTGAGCCCAGGCGGAGGTACCTTTGCCTTCCAGTGCCACGATCCCGGCAGTGTGGTGGCTTACAAAAACATCAAAGTGAAGCCCCTGGCCGATGATTTACCCACCCCCGGAACTCCTCCGGAGGACCTGGAATTCGAAGAGCAGATCGTAAGACTGGCCACAGATAATATCCCCCTGATCGATTTCCATACGCACCTGAAAGGAGGATTGACCCGTGAAGAGGCCCTGGCCCACGCACGTCGCTATGGATTTAACTATGGAATTGCTGTGAACTGCGGATTGAAGATGGGCTTTGAAACCGATGACTCACTGAATGCCTATCTGGATGCCTTTGAGCCCACTCCATTGGCGTGGCATGCCATGCAGGCCGAAGGAAGGGAATGGCTGGTTCTTTTCAGCAACGAAAGCCGTGAGCGTTTCGACTATGCCTTTACCGATGCCATGACCTGGACCAACAACAGGGGAGTCAGACAACGCCTCTGGTTACCCGAAGAAACCGATGTGGGCGATCCCCAGGACTTCATGGATCAGCTGGTGGCCAACATAGTCAAAGTGGTGAGTACAGAGCCCATAGACATCCATGTGAATCCCACCTTCCTGCCGGCCGAGATTGCGGACCGCTACGACGAATTGTGGACAGATGAACGTATCGATAAGGTGGTGAAAGCCCTGGCCGAAAGCGGAGTGGCCCTGGAGATCAACAACCGGTACCAGATACCCAGCGCCACCATTATCAAGAAAGCCAAAGAGGTGGGGGTGAAATTCACCCTGGGGACCAATAACGGTGGGGCCAATGACCTGGGCCGGATGGAGTATGGCATCCGGATGATCCAGGAATGCGGCCTGAGCTCACAGGATATGTGGTATCCCGGAATGTAACCGGGCATGGCTTTTAACAGTTTGTTAGCTTGATTATCAAAGGGTTTGATTTATCTTGCATCCAAAGTATCTTCTTATGGGAAAGTTTGATCTGAATCGTCGCCAGTTTCTGAGTGCCCTGTCACTGGGTACCGCGCACCTGATGTTTCATAATCCATTGTATGGTGCTACCGGGAGGTTTAGCTCTGTGGATCCCCTGCAACGGGTTGAGCTGGGGAAGACAGGAATTAAACCCACACTGCTTGGTGTGGGTACCGGAATTAGTGGAGGAAACAGAAGCTCCTATCTGACCCGGCAGGATCATGCCAAGAGCATTGCCACCCTTCGACATGCTTACGACCGTGGTATCCGGATGTTTGACACTGCCGATACTTATGGCACCCATGGTCTGGTAGCAGAGGCTCTGAAAGGAATGAACAGGGAGGAAATCGTTCTTACCTCCAAGATCTGGACCCGGGAGGGGGGCATTCCGGAAGCGGAGCGGCCAGATGCCAATATCGTGGTGGATCGTTTTCGCAAGGAACTGAATACCGACTATATCGATGTGCTTCAGTTGCATTGCATGGTCGATGCCCAATGGACCGACGGTGAGCGGAAGCAGATGGATATCCTGGAGGATCTGAAGGCAAAGGGGATCATCCGGGCCCACGGGACCTCTGTACATTCCCTGGACGCCATGATTGACGGGGTGAAGGATCCCTGGGTGGATGTGCTCCATGCCCGGATCAATCCCTTTGGAATTGCCATGGACAAGCCCGATCCTGCTGAGGTGGTGGATGTGATTCACCAGATGCATAGTTCAGGAAGGGGAGTCATTGGGATGAAGCTGGTGGGGAATGGAGATCTCCGTGATGAGAGTGAGAAGATTGACCAGGCGCTGAAATTTGTGCTTGGACTGGGAAGTGTGGATATGATGATCGTAGGCTTTGAGGCGGAAACACAGATCGATAATTACCTCGACCGGATGGAAGGGGCACTGAAGGAGCTTGTTTAACCGGACCTTTAAAACTTTCGAAGGAGGTCAATGGCGGTAAAATAGCCGCTGAAAATTG
>JAYEOJ010000487.1:6061-9503 GCA_034722835.1 Bacteroidota bacterium
TCCTGAGAAGCCTCCCCCGAATTGTCCCCAGGCCGAAGCGATATGGATGTTCTCCGGAAGGGCTGACAGGTAGTCGGTCGATTTTCCCGGATTTTGGGCAAAGCCGTATACGGCTCCTTTTGGGTTCAGGGTAAACCTTTTTACACTCAGGGAGGTGGCTACTTCTGCATACTCCACGGCATCACGGAAACCAGGAATGATTTTATCACATCGGCTGGTGATGATATCGGCCACATCGGCTTTCATCCGGTTGTACTCCTCCCGCTCCAGGCTCTCCCAGTCCTCCGGGTAATCAATAGCGCAAACCGCTCCAACACTTTTGCCTTGTGGCGCCAGATCCGCATCCACCTGACTGTAATCTACGAAAGTGAAACTACGGGTAGAGAAATCGCTGTGGTTGTTATCCAGAATATCTCTCTGGGATTTTACGGAACTATCATAAATAAAGGTGGAGTAATGTTTGTTACCCACATTCTTTAAAGGGTTCTTAAATCCATAGTAGACAGTGAGCAGGGAGGCGCCAATGGCATTGTCTGTTATGGTGTCAGCAAGCTTTTTTCCATCCTGTTTGGAAAGCAGCGTTTCTGCCAGGTTGGGAACAGCTGCATTGGCAATAATGTGGGTGGCTGTGGCAGAGCCGGGGCCCTTATTCTGACCCCTGATCTTTTCATACGAGACGCCCACCGGTAAGCCTCCTTCATAGTCGATGGAAGTCACCAGGTGGTTTAACAGGACCGCCCCTCCATTTTCAGTGATGATATCGCTAAGGGCATTGGAGAGCTTCTGGGAGCCCCCTTTGATAAAGTTGGCCCGGCCGCCGTAATAGCTGCCCTGTGCAGTCAGATAGTAGATCCAGGAAAGCGAGTAAGGATCGTCATGAAAATAACCCAGATTTCCCAGCAGAACCAGTTTCAGATCCTCATCTGAAATGATCTCATCCAGAAAAAACCCCACGCTTTTGTCGGGATTATTCCGGTTGGCGACCATGATCCGTTTGGCATTAAGTACATGGTAGAAGTAGTCGTCAATTCCCTTCTCCTGATCCGGGAAGTGACTCTTCAGGATAGCCTTGGCTTCATCAGGATCATGGGGAACCACCAGGTCGTATCGGTCATTGATGAAGCGATAGAACTCGGGAACCGGAAGAAACTCCACCCTGTCGGAGATTCCCAGGTCGGCAAAAAGCCTGTTCTTCATATCACCCGGGTGGAGCCCGTCCATTTCATGAAGCCCCACCTCCATGGTGAAATCCCGTCGTTTAAAAGTGGTGGCGCAACCTCCCGGCCGGTCATGTTGTTCCAGCACGAATACACTTTTCCCCTCTTTTGCCAGCTTGGCCCCTGCGGTCAGCCCACCCAGTCCGGCTCCTATGATAATGACATCGTAATGCATATTTCAGATTGCTTTAGTACTACTCGTCTCCCGGTATGGGATATCTTTTAAATTCAGCCTTCCGGTCAAACAGGTAACGGTAGGTAATATAGTGTTTCACAGATTTGCATCCCACGGACATAAATATCTTTCGCATCCTGGGATTAAAATCGCCCACCCACGAAAATTCAATCTCCTTGTAGTGTGGTAAGCTCTCGAAGACCCTGACCAGGTTGAGGATGATGCCTGCTTCTATACCACGACTCTGGAAGGCAGGGATCACACCCATGAGTACCCCACGGGCCCGGTTCATGGTCTTTTTCTTTTTCAGGTAGAGGAACTTCAGCATGGCAACAGGATTGAGCCTGCCATTCAGGTGCTTCAGGATCAGGTTCACATCGGGGTACATCAGATAGATAGCTATTGGCTTGCCTTTGCTATAGGCGATCCAGATAAACTCTTCGTCGATGATGACCTTCGCCTTCTTCAGGGTCTTCTTGATGTATGAGACTTTCAGGGGCTCGAAATTTTCCTTGAAGGAGGCCCAGGCTTCATTAAATACGCTTACAAAATCCAGTATAAACTTATCGGCATCTTTCCATGTGAAATGTTTAAACTCGTATTCGGAATTTGAAGCGACCCTCTGGGCAATACGTTCAAACCTGGGGGGCAGTGGTTCAGTCACATCCAGGTGAAAACCTTCCTGCCTGAAGTAGGTTTGAAAACCATAGTTTTCAAAGAGTTCCTGGTAGTAGGGGTGATTGTATGCGATCTCGTAGGAGGGATGCGTAAAGCCATTTACAAGCAAGCCCCAGTACTTATCAGTCTCACCAAAATTAACCGGTCCGTCCATGGCCTCCATCCCCCTCTCTTTCAGCCAATCCCTGGCAGAATCGAAGAGCAGATTGGCAGCCTCCTGCTTGCGGATGCATTCGAAAAATCCCATGCCACCTGTTGGCTGGTCGTGCTTGTCACAGCTGTTACGGTCAATAAAGGCGGCCACACGGCCTATCAACTGCTGCCGGTCATCGTAAAGTACCCACCGGATGGCCTCACCATGTTCGAAGTAGACATTCTTCTTTGGATCGAAGATGGATTCGATTTCTTTGTCGAAGGGACGGACCCAGGTATCGTCGTCCCGGTAAATGAGAACGGGAACTTTAAGAAATGCTTTTTGCAGCCTACGGTATGTGACTTCCGTTATTTTCATTAGTTGTAGATCGATTCAAGCAATTTTTCATATCTGGAGACCACCACTTTGCGTTTCAGCTTCAGGCTGGCCGATAGTTCACCTGTAGCTGGGGACCAGTCGTCGGGAACGATCCGGACTCGTTTGAGCCTCTCCCAGTCATTCAGTCTTTGGTTGATTTTAGCTATTTCATTATTAAAAATAGTAACCACCTCGGGCAGGGCAATTAATTCTTCACGCTCCCTGCCATTGGGTATTTTTTGTTCGGTGCACCACTCTTTCAGGTATTTGAAATCGGGAACCAGCAAAGCACTGGCAAATTTCTGATGTTCTCCCACCACCATAACCTGATCAATAAGAGCCGACTCCTTGACCATATTTTCTATGGGCTGCGGGGCAATGAACTTGCCGCTGGAAAGCTTGAATATTTCCTTCTTCCGGTCTGTAATCATCAGGAATATTCCATCCTCCAGGTGTCCCACATCGCCGGTATGGAACCAGCCCTCGTCGTCGAGCACCTCAGCCGACGCTTCTGGATTATTCCAATAGCCAGAGCTGCTGCTGGGACCCTTCAGCACCAGTTCACCGATTTCGTTGGGGCCGAGCGGCTGGTCATTCTCATCCACTACCCGCACATCGACAAAGAAGTTGGGACGGCCGATGCTGCCCGCTTTGCGGATGGCGTCTTCAGGCGGCAAGGCGAAAAGTCCCGGCCCGAACTCAGTCATGCCGAAGCCTTGTTTGAAACGAATGCCATGATCGGCTGTGTATTTCTCGACCAGGGGAACCGGCAGCGGCGCGCCGCCGCTGGTGCAGAAGCGCAGGCTGCTGAGGTCGGCCTCGGCGTAATTGGGAGCCTGGGTCATGACCTGAAACATGGTC
>JAYEOJ010000488.1:0-9503 GCA_034722835.1 Bacteroidota bacterium
CCTGGGGCATTAAGCCCTCCCTGTGGATGTTAAATGAAGATGATCCTTTTTTTTCCATTGCTCCTTCTGTTATTGGGGTAGCCTAAAATAAGATAATTCGTTAGCAATGTCAATTTTTGCCCGAACAGACTATCAGAATTGTATTAACCTGGCTTCATTTTCACCAATCTCAATCTGAACCCGGAGCGCATCATCGGGTATCAGGCTGCTGGCCTTTTCGGGCCACTCTATCAGGCACAGCGATCCGGAATAGAAATATTCTTCATAACCCATATCGAAAAGCTCTTCGGGTGACTCAATCCTGTACAGATCAAAATGAAAAATGGAATTTCCCGCGGGGGTAAAGTACTCATTGACAAGGGAAAAAGTTGGGCTGTTGACTTCAACCTTAACGCCAAGATTCCTGCATAGTGCCTGAATAAAGGTGGTTTTACCGGCCCCCAAAGCTCCCGAAAATGCTATAACCGAATAGGCTTCTGTCAGCTCCAAAAACCGGGAGGCTGCCTGGTCGATTTCCTGAAGGGATGAAATGGCGATGGTTCTCATATTATCTGACCGGGGATAAAACAGAAAGAGGAATCAACATCTCTTCCATGGAGATACCTCCATGCTGGAAGGTGTTCCTGTAAAGATTTACGAAATGGTTGTAGTTGTTGGGATAAACCAGGAAGTCGTTGTTCCTGGCAAAGATATAGCTGCTTGTCAGATTGGTCCTTGGCAGATGCACCTGTTCCGGCTGAAGCACCTCAAAAACCTCCTTTTTATTATAGTTCAGGTTCCTGCCCTGTTTGTACCGAAGATTAACAGATGTCTTTCTGTCGCCAATCACCTTTACGGGATTATTTACCCGGATAGCACCATGATCCGTGGTAATGATCAGCCTGATATCATGCTGGTTAAGTTGTCTCAGAAGGTCGTACAGATAGGAGTGTTGAAACCAGCTTTTAACCAGCGAACGATAGGAAGACTCATCGTAGGCCAGCTCCCTGATCATCTCCATCTCGGTGCGTGCATGAGAGAGCATATCCACAAAATTGTAGACCACCACGTTCAGATCGTAGTTTAGCAGGTCACGGTAGTTCTCCACCAACTTCTTTCCGGCCCGCTGGTTGCTGATCTTCTCATAGTTAAAGGAGGCTCCAATGCCCAGTTTCTGCATTTGAATCCTGCAAAGCTCCTCCTCATGGGCATTCTTTCCGCCCTCATCATTTTCATCAATCCAGAGATCGGGATGTTGTCTTTGTATCTCGCCTGGCATCATCCCGGCAAACATGGCATTCCTGGCATATTGTGTTGCGGTGGGTAAGATGCTTGAAAAGATGATCTCTTCATCGCATCTGTACAGATCGTTCATCTCCTGCTCAATAATTTTCCACTGATCAAAACGGAGATTATCGATTAGCACGACCATTACCTTCCCCTGGTCCAGCAAAGGAAATACCTTGCTTCGGAATACTCCGGGTGAAAGAAGGGGCTGATCACTGCCCTCGCCTGAAAACCAATTCTTATAGTTTTTGCTTACATACCTGGCAAATTCATTGTTGGCCTCGGTCTTCTGCATGCTCAGAACCTCTTCCATTCCTCCTCCACCGCTGGTATCAAACGCCTGTTCCCAGAAAACAAGTCGTGAGTATATCCCGGTCCAGTCACTAAAGCTGGACGCTGAATTGATCTGCATCCCGATCTGACCGAACTGAGACTGATAACTGGAGGTTGTTTTCTCGGTAACCAGCCTTTTGGTGTCAATATTCTTCTTGATCGTCAAAATGATCTGCTTGGGATTTACCGGTTTAATCAGGTAATCAGAAATCTTGCTCCCAAGTGCTTCATCCATGATATCCTCCTCCTCGCTCTTGGTAATCATCACAACCGGGGTGGAGGGAGAGATGCTTTTGATCCGCTCCAGGGTCTCCAATCCGGATATTCCAGGCATATTTTCATCCAGAAAGATCAGGTCAAAATCATTGTTCTCCACCAGATGCAGGGCATCGGCTCCATTGGCCGCCGTGGTCACCCTGTAATCCCGCTCTTCCAGAAAAAGGATGTAGGGTTTCAGGAGATCGATTTCATCATCCGTCCACAAAATATGTATCTGTCTGCTCATTATTCCAGTAATAAATAATGCTTTTGGTAAAACAGGTAGTATGGTACAAGTTCCTTCCTTTCCGAAAGAATTTCAAAATTATCCCGGGAGATTGTCATGATCCTGAATTGCGACCGCTCCATTTGAGCAAGGATCGATTCACCATTATCCAGGATGTCCCTGAGATACCTGGTCGCAGCCTCTACATTTGTAAACGTTTTCACGACCAGAATATGATATGAGTCGTCCATCTCGGATTGATCGATGGAAAGATCATACTGATTATAATTGTCCAGGTTATAATTTAACAGATCAAAGCTAACCTGGTTCACATTCTGACTGGAATGGATCGCCAGCATAAAATAGTGTTCCTGGGTGGAATCAAGGGCAATATATACTTCCTCCGCATCTGCTGCCATGTCGGCTTCCAGTATTTCAGGAAACTCCTCATACATATATTCAATAATCTCCTGGGCCTGTAAACTCTCCTCTGTTGTGGGATAATGTACGATCAGAGTGTCAAGGGCCTCCTTCATCGTTTCTTTTCCATCCGATGCGCCCAGAGCCATGGCACGTATATAATGAAACTTGGGGATCAGGGGATCCTCTGCATAAAGCTCAAAGGCACTTTCCGCTCCGCTGATCACAGCGGCATAGTTCTTTTGTTGATAGAGCTCGTAAATGCTTTCATAATAACGCACCACCTTCATCTCTTCCTCCTGCAGCTCCTGCAGGTAGTTGGGATTATTCAATAACATGGCAAAATGAGACTCGGGATAGAGTACGGAGAGCTGACTGGCAAAATATTGTGCCTCTGATGGATTCTGAATATTGTTATTTAATTCATACAGATAGTAATGGCCCGATGGACCGTGTACCGTTTCTGGGTAACGATTGATTAGCTCTTTGAAGGCTTTGATTGACTCCTCATAATCGAGCAAACTCTCCTTGTAAATCACTCCCATGTTGTAGAGGGCCTCTTCCAGTCTGCTATCCGATAACACCATGGCCGAATCGGTCAAAGGAATGGAAACCAGGTAAAACTCCCTCGATTTATTATCCAGAATGGGCAGGCTTCCACCTCCATCCAGGGTGTCCCCCTCACTCCCCTGCTCCTGGGTTATTTCGGAGAGTGTTCGCTTGCTTTTACGCCTCCAGTTGTCCTCCAGGGTTCGTTCCCCCCATTTCATCCGGAACTCGGGCTGACCAAAACTTTTGGCGTTCAGGTTATAGAAGTACCATGTTCCGCCTGACTGTTCGCCCCTGCCTCCCGACATCTGGTTATCGCCATATAGCATGGACTGGTTGAAAGCCAGATCCTGCATCGCCTGTTGTTCGGCAAGTCGTGCTTCCTCTTCCTCCTTTCTTACCTCTTCAATAATTCCATCAATAACAGCCAGGCGTTGCTCTTCGGGCAATGCTGCCAGCATCTGAACACTGTCTTCCAGTTCGTAGGAGGTGACATTGTATACCAGGTCGCTCAGGTTTGCTGAAAGCGATGCCAGTCCGGCATATCCCGGATAGTTCCTGTCAAGGAATGAGACTGCAGAATCATAATAGGTTGCGGATAATATGTAATCGGGAGTTTCGTAATATATCTCTGCAAGGGTAAGAGAGGAGTATCCTTTCTGATACTGGTTCTGTATGCTGACCGCAACCGATTGCTGGTAGTACTCAATGGCCTCCTCCCGTTGTCCCTCTTCCATGGCAATGTTCCCCAGAGCAAAGTATATCTGATCCCTGTACTCCCGGTTCTTACTGTCTTTTAACATTTTATTGAGCAACTTCTTCAGGTCTTCGCTGCTTGCCTCACCCGATTCGTAAACTTCGGCCATACTCACGCGCGCATTGAATGCCATCTCATAAGGCGGATTAAATCGTGTTACACGCTTGTATTTTTCAAGGGCCAGGCTGTTCTGACCGGATTCTTCATACAGTTGTGCCAGGATGTAGGTATACCTGATCCTTTCTTCCTCAGAATTCCCCTTTTGCATCATGGCCAGTTCCAGCTGCTCAGCTGCCTCCTGGTAATCCAGCGATTGCAAGTAGAGTTGTGACCTGGTGCTGTAGTAAGCTGAGAGGTACTCATCCGGGAGAGCCGCTTCATCTGCCAGGGTAATCAAAATCCGTTCGGCCTCTCTGTCTTCACCAATCATGATATAGGCACGGCTCAGCCAGATCATGGCCAGGTAACGAATATCCTCTTTGGGGAAGGTGACCATGACATGCTTAAAGGTCTCCGAGGCCAGGAAAAACTCTCCCTGATGCATGTAGGCCTTGCCCATCAGCATGTACGAATCATCGACCCATTTATTATACTCGTTCTTTTCATAAAATGCCTTGTCTTTGGCACTCTGGTTCCCTTCCTTGACCTTGGGTTTGGCCGTAATGGAATGGGAGGTGATCACTTTGGTTGCCTTGTCAATGGCACGCTGCATATCGCTCGACACGGAAGAATGCACGCCCTCGTCCTCATAAAGATACAAAGCAAGAGTACGGGTATAATCGTTCCTTATAGAATTGTTGGCCTTTTCTATGCCCCTTTTGTAGCTTTCATTCCCGTTGAAGTAGATGTTATAATGTGACGTTAGGTTATGGAAGTTCCTTGAAAGTGAAGTATTCTTCTCCACGGAGCATGCTACTAGGCCGATGAGAATGGGGAGGGCGCCTACCACCCAGTATATGGTCTTCCGGAAATGCAAATCTGTCCAGTTATGACAAGTTTATGTCAGGTTCCTACAAGTAATTAACAGATTTTGAAATAAGTTATTTTACAAGCCTGGAAAAAAAGCTCCTAGCCAGTCACATCCACCACCTCTTTTATCTCGGGAACTTCTTTTTTTACTGCGATCTCCACTCCGGCTTTCAGGGTCTGCATACTGAAGGGACAACCATTGCATGCTCCTTTCAATTCTACCTTCACCACCATATCATCTGTGATATCAACCAGGGCTATATCCCCACCATCTGCAACAAGGTAGGGCCGGATTTTTTCCAGTGCTGTTTCAACGCGTTCTTTTATCGCTTCCATATCTCTTTTCTCCTATTTTGTTGTGATTTCTACTTTCTGGGTTGGTGCATGTTCTGCGTTCCGCCTGTTTAAAGCCTCTTCAACCGCCTGGGAAAGAAGGCGAAATGCAGTACCTGACTGACTGTCTGCTGATAGAGCAACAGGGGTGCCGGAATCACCTGATTCCCTGATTCCCTGAACGATGGGTACCTGGCCCAACAGGGGAATCCCCAACTTCTCGGCCAGTTTTTTGCACCCTTCCTTTCCGAAAATATAGTATCTGTTATCGGGGAGTTCTTCGGGAGTAAACCAGGACATATTCTCCACAAGACCCAGAACCGGAACATTGATCTTTTCTCCAGCAAACATGTTAATACCCTTGATCACATCGGCCAGTGCCACCTCCTGTGGGGTACTGACAATGACCACACCAGTAACCGGGACCTCCTGTACCATGGTCAGGTGTACATCCCCTGTACCCGGGGGCAGATCGATCAGCAGGTAGTCCAGTTCGCCCCAGTCGCCCTGGGTAATCAGCTGCTTCAATGCACTGGTGGCCATGGGACCACGCCATACTACCGCATCCTCAGGCTTAATAAAGAATCCAACCGATAATAACTTCACCCCGTATTTTTCGATGGGTATGATCCACTCTACTCCATCCTCTGTACGGGCAGATGGGCGATCGTCCTCCACATCAAACATCTTGGGGACAGAAGGTCCGTATACATCGGCATCTATAAGTCCCACCCGCTTGCCGGATTGAGCAAGTGCCACTGCAAGATTGGCTGCCACGGTAGATTTACCTACACCGCCTTTGCCCGATGCTACTGCCACAATATTTTTTACCCGGGGAAGGACTTCACGTTCAGGCGGCGGGTCCGGTACCAGCACCTGGATATGACCTTTTTGCAGGGACTCTTCGCCAAAGGCTTCATTGACAGCCCGCATGCAGGCCTTTTTTATGGATTGAATAAAGGGGTCATTGGCCCTGCTAAATTGCAATCCGATCCATAGTTCACCCTCCCGGTAACTCACATCACTAACCATCCCGGAAGCCACGATTCCCTCTTTTGTTTCAGGGTGACGAATCTTCTCCAGTACTTCCAGGATCTTTTCCTTCTGTATCTCCATAATTCACTCAAAAATTAGATGCCCAAAGATAGCTTTTTTTATTTAGATTAAGTAGTCATAGTCCCAGTTCTTCTATTGGATCCCAGTACATTTCTTTAAAATTTGTGATGCGATTATCCACTATAATGGCACCTTCATTTTCAAGCAACTCCTGCATCACTTCGCTTCCGTCAAAATGGTGCTTCCCCGACAACAAGCCCAGCCGGTTCACCACCCGGTGCGCGGGAACATAATGAGGTGAGGTATGACATTGATTCATTGCCCATCCTACCATCCGCGCGGCTCCCGGTGAACCCAGGTAACGCGCAATGGCCCCATAGGTGGTAATCCGGCCATGGGGAATCAACCTGGCCACATCATATACACGCTGAAAAAAGCCCTTATTTTGCTTCATCGGGAAGTTCCCTGATCTCCTTTCCTGCCGGAAGCTTGAAACAGAGATAGTTAATTTTTATGCCCTCGGACAGAAAGCGCTTTTCATAATAGGTCTGGATGGAAACCCGCTCATCGTTCCATTCTTCGCTGTATACGTCCGTGGAAAAATGCTCCACATCCAGCTTGTTATAAAGAACCAGCTCCAGGGTATCCTTATAGAGTTGCAGATTATCGGTTTTCAGGTGAATTCTGCCACCGTCTTTGAGAAATGCCCTGTACATGTTCAGAAAGTGTGCCCCCGGAAGACGCTTTTTCTGCCTCCGCTTATTCTCCTGTGGATCAGGAAAGGTGATCCAGATCTCACTGACCTCGTCCTGGGCAAAAAAAGAATTGACAAAATCGATCCGGGTTCTCAGAAAAACCACATTTGAGAGTCCTTCATTGAGAGCTTCCTTGGCCCCTGTCCATATGCGGGCTCCCTTTATATCCAGACCGATGAAATTGCACTGCGGGTACCTCCTGGCCAGACCCACCGTATACTCACCTTTTCCGCAACCCAGCTCCAGGACCAGTTCCTGATTGTTCCCAAAAACCTCTGAGCACCATAAGCCTTTCAGATCATGGTCCCGTCTGAATACTTCCTCAAAGGGAGGTTGAAAAACCCTTTCAAGGCTTTCCAACTCCTTGAATCTGGATAATTTTTTCTTTCCCAAAACACTTATGGATTCACACGTTCGATTCGGACACCCAGGTCGGTCACTAGCAGTTCTGGTTCTCTCATGGCCTGTTCAAGCGTAAAGACATAGGTGCCCGGAACCCGGAATTTCGTCTGTTTCCTGTACAACAACATCAACTCCCTGATGGTGCCGTTCCCCTTGCCTGTCCATTTCCCGTCAGGTGCTGCCAGAACCATGTTGATGGTGTCTTTCCGGTGCTGTCCCGTAGGTGCTTTCACATGCACAAACATATAGAGGTTGCTCAGGGGATAATCAACGGTATGACGCACCTGTAAATAGATATTGTGCATGGATACAGTATCTGAGATATCTACTTTGAACTCCTTGGCATCCTGCCAGCTCCACTCCCCATTTTCCGATCGTATATATTGATCATATACCCTGCCGGAGTCGCATGAATGACAGTGAAGCAGGAGGGCCGTAAGAGCCAGTATAATTGGATATCTCATTAATTCTTCCGGGGATTTCTGTGGGACCTGTGTTTCTTCTTTTTCTTTCTGGATTTTTCCTTCTCAAAGCGGGTAAGAGATCCCTGTCCGGCTCCGTTGGTATACTCCAGTTTTTCCAGCCTGTCAGGAATAATGATCTCAATCAATTCATCCGGCACCTTTCCATTTCTGTTCATGGCCTGAATCTCAGATACCCGTTCGGTCGGAACCGGAACAAGGGCCTGGCCACCTTCACCTGTTGTTCCATACCACATGATGCCCCGGTATACATCCGTTTTAAGGTGATAGGCCTCTCCCTGTTTTGTCTTCAGGTTGATTCCGGTATCCGGAAAATGCTTTCTTGCATCTTCATACCCGGCCAGTTCATAATTGAGGCAGCATTTCAACTTGCCACACTGTCCGGCCAGTTTTTGCGGATTCAGCGCCACTTCCTGCACACGGGCCGAATGTGTGCTCACCGAAACAAAATTGGTGACAAATGTCGAACAACAAAGCTCCCGGCCACAGGTACCAATCCCCCCGATCCTTCCGGCTTCCTGCCGGGCCCCGATCTGTTTCATTTCGATGCGGATCCTGAAGGATTCCGCCAGCACTTTAATCAATTCCCTGAAATCGACCCGTTCATCGGCGATGTAGTAAAAGATGGCCTTGGTACCATCACCCTGGTACTCCACATCCCCAATCTTCATATTTAATCCCAGATCCGAAGCTATCTTCCTGCTCCGGAGCATGGTCTCCTCTTCCTTGTCGATGGCCCCCTTCCACTTGTCTATGTCCACCTGTTTTGCCTTCCGGTAGACTTTCTTCAGCTCTTCCCTGTCCCCGTGGTATTTTGTTCTCTGGCGCTGCTTCTCTACAATCTCCCCGGCCAGTGTAATAATCCCGATGTCGTGTCCCGGAGATGCTTCCAATGCAATGATATCGCCCCGCTTCAGCCGAAGTTCATTCACATTTCTGTAAAAGCTTTTCCTGGTATTCTTGAACCGCACCTCAACCACCTCAGGAATATCCCGGTCCGCTACTTCTCTAAGCCAATCGTAGGATTCAAGTTTGGAACAGCCTCCAAAATAGGAATCCATCCTTTCCAGATTCTCCTCATTGATCCCCAACTGATTTTCCTTACAACAACCTCTCGCTTTCAGGCTTTCCATAGTGCAAAAATAGAGATTCAGTTCATAAAATAAAACAGGTCAGCCTGCTGCCGGAGCTTTTTGCATCAACAGTTTAATCACTCCGATGGACATATCCATCATAACGATCCTGGGATTGCCATTGGCCTCAATATGATTTCCGGCCATTGTAAAGGCTTCTGCCAGGGCATGTACATTTCCATTGTGGATAAAGGGGCTGAACTTCTGTGAGAAGCCAGACTCTTTCGCTGACATGTAATTCAAACGTTCATGTTTCATATGAAGCATGAAATTCTCACGAAGCAGCCTCAATGAATAGTCGACCAGTTGCTTCTGCCGTTCCCGTCCCAATCCTGCAACGCGTTCCACCCATCCATTAATCTGAATAATATCCCTGGCGTAACAGAGCCGCATTAATTCGGTGAAAAGTTCAAAATGCTGAGCTTCGATTTCATCCTGACGCAGGGTCTGAAATGCCGTGGTGATATTTCCGTTGGCCCTGAGCACCGCATCTTCAATAAGCTGAGGATCTGCCTGCTCCCTTTGCATCAGACCTTCCCTGATATCTTCTTCTGAAATGGGCGG
>JAYEOJ010000489.1:0-2304 GCA_034722835.1 Bacteroidota bacterium
ATGCTTTAGATGCACTGTCAGATGTTCCACATTTGCAATTCCGTGTGGCCATTGGTACAGGAGGGGAACAGGCCATTGGTAACCAGGGATTTGCATTTGATAATTTTTACGTTGGAGAGCGGGTGAAATTTTCTGTTCTGGAGCATTTTACAAATTCAGCCAGCATTGATGCTGTTGAGGCAGATGAGGTTGTGGAGCAGTTTGTATCGGACTATTCCGAACAGGTGATCGACCTGCAGTACCATATGGACTATCCGGGCGAGGATCCCATGAATTTGAACAATCCCGTACCTCCTTATCAACGTGCTTTCACTTTAGGTGTCCCAGCGGTTCCCTATGCTTTATTAAACGGGGGGCCCGGACCTGAGTACCGCTATGATTTTTCTGATGAATCAGAAGAGCCCGATGGAGAAGTATTATTGACAGAATCCCTGGAGATACCCCCGTTTGATGTGAATCTTAGCACAAACTTTCTGTCAAATCGATTGGAAGGCAAGGTAAGAGTAACATGCAAGAAGAATGGATTCGATTCCAATATACAGCTCTATGTGGTGGTGCTTGAACAGTTGGTGACAGCCTATACCGGTGTGAACCAGACCACAGAATTCAGGAATGTTGTGCTGGCTATCCTTCCATCGGACAATGGAACCTTGCTTGGAAATACATGGGGAGCTGGTGTTTCAAAGGATCTGGACTTCAGTTGGAACTATGCCTCCTATCTGGAAGATGAGGAAGAATTGATCGTGGTTGCCTTTATCATGGACAGGGATCACGATCAGATTCTTCAGTCAGCCTTTGTGGAGTATAGTCCGGGTACAGGCGTAGAGGACAGAGCGGCAGCAGATACTGTACTGGCTATATATCCCAATCCGGCCCGTGAATACGTCTATATCAATTTTGGAACAGAGGTGGAGCAGTCCGGCCAGTTAAATATCGTAGATCTGACCGGCAGAACCATACTTACTTCTGAGATCTTACCCGGATATAGCATTTATAAACTGGATATCTCAGACCTGTCACAGGGTACCTACCTGGTACAATGGATGGATTCGGGAATGATCAGAGGCCGGGCGAAACTGGTTCGGGGCCTTTAACTAATTCTCCTCCTGGAGGGCCTGGACGAACTCTTCTCCCAGTCGGACCAGGCGATCAGCTTCTTTACTATTGGGAAAGAACCTGGCGGTCTGGCCTTCACATACCACTTTTAGCTTGAGGTTCTTCAGATGGTCCTCAATCAGGGGTACCGCTTCTCCGCTCCACCCAAAGGATCCAAAGGCAGCTGCGGGCTTACCCTTATCACGGATGGGATTGATCACAGAAAAAAGCTTGTATATGGGCAGCAGAGTATTCTGATTGATCGTAGGTGAGCCCACCACGATGCCGTCTGCTCTGACCACATGTTCCTCCAGATCACCCAGCAGGATGTTCTCAATATCAACCAATTCTACATGAACATCCTTTGATTTCATCAAGCCCTCAGCTACCTGTTTAGCCATTTCCTGGGTATATCCATAGGCCGAGACATAGGCCACCAGCACCCTGTTGCTTCTACGGGTTTCTTCCAGATAGTTCGTTGCAAGCTTAAACGAGCGATCCATCTTATCTTTCCAACCCGTCCGGAGAATGGGGCCGTGGCCCGGACAGATCATATCCAGCGGAAGTGTCTTTATCTTCTCAATGGCTCTTAACATAAACTTGCTAAAAGGCTTCAGGATCACATCAAAGTAGTAATCAAAGGCTTCACTGTAATCCCCGATCAGATCATCAAACATCAATTCGTTGGCATAGTGGGCACCAAAGGAGTCGCAGGTGAACAGCAAACCCTCCTCTTCCAGGTAGGTATAAATCGAATCGGGCCAGTGCAGGTTGGGTGCGCCAATGACCCGTAAGGTTTTATTACCCAGATCAATCACATCTCCATCCCTGACTTTCAAGGATTTAAATGATCTGTCCATCATTTCACCCAGGTAGGTCAGTGCCTGTCCGCTTCCCACCACCGTGGCATCGGGAGCAATTTCAAGCAGATGCTTCAGGGATCCTGAATGGTCAGGTTCGGTATGATTGCAAATAATATATTCAATCTCTGAGGGATCGGTAAGTGCCAGTAGTTTTTCTTTAAACTGCGGCCAGTATTTTTCCTTTACTGTTTCAATAACCGCCTTTTTCTCAGCATCAACAAAGTAAGAATTGTAAGTGGTTCCGTATTTGGTTTCCATGACAATATCGAAGGTGATAAGGTCATAATCGAGAACTCCGATCCAGTTAACATCTTCACTTACCTGAATTGTATTTGTTTGATTCATT
>JAYEOJ010000490.1:0-2303 GCA_034722835.1 Bacteroidota bacterium
GTCATTTACCGTAAATTATTGGTCTAATCCACTCCCTGGAATGATCGATGAGCAACTAGAAACAACGGCTGGAAAATCGGGCCCCCAGTGGAAAGAGTCTCTTTTAAGCCTGAAAAGAAGGGGTTTTTTCAAGTACCTGGGCCGCAGTATTTTTGTAATACTTTTGGTTTATGTGTTGATTGTCCTGATTGTTTTCCTTAGCGGGAAACACCTGGTTGATTTCAATGCCTTTTTTACAGGGATCATTGAGCAGCTTTCTGACAGATTTGTTATCCTCCTGTTTTTCTTTTCTGAGTCGTTCACTGGAATGATCCCGGTAGATCTGTTTGTCATCTGGACACAGAAATTTGATCATCCCCTGGCATGGCTTGCCTTGCTGGGAGTCCTTTCCTACACGGGAGGTGTCATCTCATATGGGATCGGGCTATGGATTGCCACAAGGCCGCGCATCAAAGCCTTTACCGAGCGACGGCTGGAAGGATATATAAGTTTTATCCGTAAATGGGGAGGTGCATTTATTATCATCGCGGCCCTGTTTCCCTTTACCCCTTTTTCACTGGTGGTTATTGCCATTACCCTGTTTCACTACCCCTTCCGGAATTTCCTGCTCTTTGCCCTGGCCCGCCTGTTCAGGTTTGTGCTTCAGGGGATCCTCTTCTTCGATCTATTGAAGTTGGATCACTGGATCATTTGAAAATCAAAGAGATATCAGAATTATTCCTGGCAGGCAAAACTGACCTGATGAAATCCTCATATCTTAATATTATAAGCATAATTAATTATAATCGGCGCTGCTTTGCTTGATCAGTTCCATGTATTCGTCCAGATGCTCCTCATAGAGTTTTCGAGGGGAGCATTGATGGCTGGAGCATAGCGAAGCCGCATATCCCACGGCGGCTCCCATCTGTCCGGTGGTCCGCATCACCCTGGGTCCGCCCAGTCCCACATGGCTGCAGCTGAAGCATCTGCCGGCCATAAAAAGGTTCCCGATATTCTTCGAATAAAGTGATCTGTAGGGGATCTGATAGGGTTCAACCGGATAAAACATGGCATCTGTCAGAAAATCCGGTATGCGCTCATCCAGTTTATTCTGCGAATAGTGCACATCCACCTCGCGTATTTCGTGAACCACAGCATCCGGAAAGATGTGGGACTCCCTCATATCGTTGAAGGTATAGATATAATCACCCACAAGGCGCCGTGATTCCCGTTTACCAAGCAAATATGAGACCCACTCCAGTTTCAGGTTGTCAGTACCGGCTTTTTGCTTTTCATTGTAAAATGAGCCATAAATGGCTTTAAACATGTGGTCCCTGATCTGTTCCGCATGATCTATCTGGTGCCAGCGATCGCTTATCATCTCCCAGTTCCAGGTTCCTTTCCGTGCAGCGTAACGACCGGCAACCTCCATGGCCCAGGGAACTTCCGGAAATTCGCAAACAGAGTCTGCTCGGATGGTCCTCCAGAGCACAGACGCGCCCAACACCTGCTGGTCCTCCTTCTCCGGGCTCCACAACTCACCATACTCTTCCCACGATTCTCCAAACAGGCTATCGGGCTCGCGGCCATAGTTGTACTCTGCCCCTGCCCAGTAGCCGATCCATCCGTCTCCCGTGCAGTCCACAAAATAGGGAGCCGAAAACCTGATTTGTTCTCCGCTTGAAGTATGCCTGGCATCCACCGAGGTGATGTTCTGATCCTCTGTTCCGGTAGCATAAGCTCTGTAATTTAAAAACAGGCTGATATTGGAATAGCTTTCCATATGCCCGTGTCTCTTCTTTTCGTCTGTCACTGCCATGGGAGATCCGTTGGGGTAGTGTTCCGTGTCAAGCATTTTCAGTATCCGTTCAAAATAGCCGTAGATACCAAGTGTATGGACCCTGATTTCGCTGCTGGCATTGCCTCCAAGTACCGGCCTGTCGTGGATCAGTGCAACCTTTAAACCTTGTTCCGCTGCTGCTATGGAGGCTGCACAACCGGCCAATCCCCCTCCCACCACTACCAGGTCGAATCTCTGCTGTTCCCGGGGAGTCTCATTCTGACCCGAGAAACGGCTCCTCATATCTTTCAGGTAATCCTGCTGGTTGGTGGGTGCTCTGTACCTGTTGCTTATGTAAACGGCATCGCATCGACCATTGAAACCGGTCAGGTCTTCCAGTTGCAAGAGAACGGGACCTCCCTTTGTCCTGACTTTTCCGGCATAGTTCCATCCCCAGCTTTTGTAGTGGCCCATGGTTTTGGGCAATTGTTCCTCATCCAGCCAGATGTTAAATTGACCTGGGGGCGACCATGGACCCGGTGCC
>JAYEOJ010000491.1:0-2300 GCA_034722835.1 Bacteroidota bacterium
ATGGTCCGTTCATCTCCCAGTACCATCTTTATTTCCATCCCTTCCTGCACAAAGTCAAGTCCCCTTTCGGGTTCTCCCATATCCGCATAGTTGGTACCGATATTAATAAGACAGTTGGAGACCTGGACCTGGTCATTCAGCGATCTGCTTACTCCCAGGGATCGTTCATAAAGGTTAAGCGCTTCATTGTAATTACCGATTTTATTCTGGATCACTCCTGAGTTGGACAGGCAGAACGAAATATTTTGCTGGTAATCGTTGCGTTCTGCAATTTCAAGTGCTCTGTCAAAATACTCCAGGGCCCTTTCATATCTACCCAGATACACAAAAAGGTTGCCCATATTTATATAGCCCTGGGAAATATCATAGGCATCCCGGACAGAATCCAGATAAACCACAGACTCCTGGTATACCGACAGGGCCTCCACGTAATCGCCCCTGTTCTTATGGATAATACCGATGTTGTTCAGGCAACGGCTGATGCCGATCACATTGTTATTCCTTTTGTAGTAGTCCAGGGCGGTCTGGTAATGATTCATGGCCTGGGCATAGTCAGCCCGGAACAGGGATACATTCCCTTTCAGTTTTATAGTCTCAAAAAAACTCAGCTGATCATCTGCTTCAGTAAATAAGGCCAGGGCACGATCGTAATGAAGAATTGCCTGATCGTACTGGCCACACATTGACTCAATATTCCCAAGCACCTTGTAATAACGCCCCAATCCCCGTGTATCCTCAAGGTAAGCTGCAATCGCCTTCCCCTGTTCCAGGTAGGACACAGAGAGCAGGGTATCCGATGCCCCTATCTCTTCAGCAAGGTCAAACAGCAGGCGTGAACGGGTCGAATCGGCAATATCCCCCTCGATCTGAGCTTTCAGACTGTCTCGTCTGTGTTGATCCAATGCAGGAGACCGGGCGGAAAAGAGAACAAGAATACATATGAAGAGGATACGTAGCAACAACATAAAGGGCCGTTTAAAGGGCTTAAATGTAAGAAATTTTATTCCCTTCAAAATTTTAATTCATATTTGTATAGCTTAAACAATGACTCATGGCCAGAAAAATCCCCATCCCTCATACCTATGTGATCGTATTTGCATTTATAGCTGCCGCAGTGGTACTTACATGGATATTGCCAGGCGGGGAGTTTGACCGGGAGCTTGTGGATGTGAATGGAACCATGCGGGAGGTCATTGTAGAGGGATCTTTCCACGATGCTGAAAAACATCCACAAACCTGGCAATTGTTCAGTGCCATGTTTGATGGATTCGCAAACAAGGCCGACATCATTGTATTTATTCTGATTATTGGTGGTGCCTTCTGGATTATGAACGACAGCAAGGCTATTGATGTGGGTATCCAATCCTTTCTGAGAAAGGTCCGAAAACTTGAACGCTTCAGCTTCTTCAGATGGCTGGGTGTAGACAATATGATTATTACACTGATCATGTTGGTATTCAGTATGTTTGGAGCTACTTTCGGAATGAGTGAGGAAACCATTGCCTTCATCATCATATTTGTTCCGCTGGCCATTTCCATGGGATATGACTCCATTGTCGGACTTAGCATGTGCTTTGTTGGTGCCGGCCTTGGATTTGCCGGGGCCCTGCTGAATCCTTTTACCATTGGTATTGCCCAGGGACTTTCCAGCCTGCCTTTATTTTCCGGAATAGAATACCGGCTGTTCGTATGGTTTGTTATTAACCTGGTTGGAATCACATGGGTATTGCGTTATGCGGCACGTATCCGGAAAAATCCAGAAGCTTCCCCTGTATATAAAACTGACAGCTACTGGAGGAGCAAAGAGGGAATTGACCTGGATCAGCTGGAGTACAGGACCCCTGTGAATGCCTGGATTACTTTCGCCATCCTGCTGGGGGGAATGATTGTGTTTGCCATTCTGGAACCAAGCTCAACCCTGCAAATCGGAAACAGTGAGTATACCTTTGTTTATTTACCTCTTCTAGCAGGCTTGTTTGCCATATCTGGATATATCACCCTTCGCAAATCGGTACACTTTTTTATACTGAATATGCTGATTTTCACCATCATCTACCTGATAGTCGGGGTCATGGGATATGGTTGGTTCGTCAAAGAGATTGCCACCCTTTTTCTGGTCATGGGAATCTTTTCAGGCATGGCCATGAACAGAAGTGCCAACCAGATTACAAAATTGTTTATAGAAGGTATGCGGGATATCCTTTCTGCTGCCGTAGTGGTAGGGCTTGCAGGGGGCATCCTGGTTATCCTGGAAGATGGTAAAGTTATCGATTCTATGTTGTACAGTATTGCCCAGTCCA
>JAYEOJ010000492.1:0-2299 GCA_034722835.1 Bacteroidota bacterium
CACATCGTGCTTCCCGGTATCGATCCGGTGATCATCTCCTCGCTGGCCAGCAGCCGGCAGGGAGGTTCAGGGATTCTTGATCTGCTAAACCTCTTTACAGGAGGAGCCTTTGCAAGGGCTTCCATTTTTGGTCTGGGAATCATGCCCTACATCTCTGCATCTATTGTAGTGCAGCTGCTGGGTATTGCTGTTCCTTATTTTCAGAAGTTACAGCGTGAAGGAGAGAGTGGAAGAAGAAAGATCAACCAGATTACCAGGTACCTGACCGTAGCTATTCTGATTCCCCAGGGACTCAGCTATATTACCAGTCTGCGTTACCAGCTTCCGGCTGAAGCATTCGCACCGGCCTTCTCCCGCATGGCAGCCATGGTCATCCTTACTGCAGGAACCATGTTCATTATGTGGTTGGGTGAGCGGATCACAGACAAAGGAATCGGAAACGGTATTTCACTGATCATCATGATCGGGATCATTGCCCGTATGCCCCAGTCACTGGGAATTGAATTTCTCTCCAAGCTCGAGCAGCAGGGCGGAGGGCTGGTGGCCTTCATGGTGGAGATGCTGATCCTGTTCGTGGTATTTATGGCAACCATCCTGCTGGTTCAGGGGACACGCCGGATACCGGTACAGTATGCGAAGAGAATTGTAGGCAACAAGCAATATGGCGGGGTACGCCAGTACATTCCCCTGAAGGTGAATGCAGCCGGTGTGATGCCCATCATTTTTGCCCAGGCCTTTATGTTTATCCCCATCACCGTGGCTGGTTTAGCCAAGGCCGAAGCAGCATCCGGTTTTGCAGCTGTATTCAGCAACCCCGTCGGGTTCTGGTACAACTTTACCAATGCCATGCTGATTATCCTCTTCACCTATTTCTATACTGCCATTACCGTGAATCCCACGCAGATGGCAGAGGATATGAAAAAGAACGGCGGGTTTATTCCTGGTGTAAAACCGGGTCGCAAGACCGCCGAGTTCCTGGATTCCGTGATGTCCAGGATCACTCTTCCGGGTTCATTTTTCCTGGCGGTTGTGGCCATTATGCCTGCCTTCGCAATGATGGCTGGTGTGAATCAAAGCTTTGCTCAGTTCTTCGGTGGAACCTCCCTCCTGATTATGGTGGGTGTGATCCTCGATACCCTGCAGCAGATCGAAAGCCACCTGTTGATGCGTCACTACGACGGATTGACCAAGTCGGGCAGGATCAAGGGCCGGACCGGCAGCGCAGCTGCCATATAGTAGCGTATAACGTTCTTTGATGATATTAATAAAGACTGCGGACGAAATTGAGTTGATGCGAGAGAGCAACGTACTCGTTTCGAAGACACTGGCCGAGCTTGCGAAGCATATCAAGCCGGGTGTGTCCACCGAAAGGCTTGACCAGATTGCAGAAGCCTTTATCCGCGACCACGGGGCTGTCCCCGGATTCCTTGGTTACCAGGGATATCCCAAGACGCTCTGCACCTCTGTTAATTCGGAGGTTGTACACGGGATCCCTTCAGAAAAGGTGATTCTGCAGGAGGGCGATCAGCTGTCGGTCGACTGCGGTGTGGTTAAGGACGGATTTTACGGTGATACAGCATTCAGCTTCGAAGTAGGAGAAGTGAGTGAAGAGGTCCGCAGACTTTTAAGCATAACACGCGAATGCCTCCGGAAGGGAGTGGAGCAGGCCGTTGATGGGAAAAGGATCGGTGATATCGGTTACGCAGTTCAGCAACATGCTGAGAATGCAGGATACACAGTGGTCCGGGAGATGGTTGGACACGGACTCGGGCGTCATCTACATGAAGCACCTGAGGTTCCCAATTACGGAAGAAGAGGAAGTGGCTCGAAGTTAAAGAAGGGAATGGTGATCTGCATCGAACCGATGATCAATATGGGACGCAGGCAGATCAAACAGGACCCGGACGGATGGACCATTCGCACAGCAGATAACAGGCCATCGGCTCACTTTGAATGGGCAGTGGCAATAGACAAAGGGAAGGCAGATATATTATCAACCTTCTCATATATAGACGAAGAGTTAATAAAACAGAGCAACTAAATGGCAAAACAGGCTTCAATTGAGCAGGATGGTGTAATCACCGAAGCATTGTCAAATGCAATGTTCCGGGTGGAGCTGGAAAATGGACACGTTATTACAGCACATATCTCAGGTAAGATGAGAATGCACTATATTAAATTGTTACCCGGCGATCGCGTTAAAGTTGAGATGTCGCCCTACGACCTGACCAAAGGGAGAATTTCGTTTAGATATAAATAAGACAATAAGATAGAACTAATGAAGGTAAGAGCATCTGTT
>JAYEOJ010000493.1:0-2297 GCA_034722835.1 Bacteroidota bacterium
AGTTTTCAGCATCATCTGAGACTTGGATTTCATAGGCTTTACCATAGGCAGCTTCCCAATCAAGGGTAACGGTAGAGAAAGTTTTGGATTCTCCAAAATCTATATATATCCATTGAGGATCTGAGAATTCTGATGACCATCTGGTTGAAAAATCTCCATCTATGGCTTTATCAGCTTCAAACCCCGGGCCTTCAACTGAGGAAGCCACTGCTATCTTATTGATCGGAGCTTTAATTTCAAACATTAATTCCCAGACAGCACGCGGCCGCATATATTGATGGGGAGTATCGTAGAACTGTGGAGGCCTGGGACTTATTCCCGGGTTATCCCAAGCTTCAGGGGTATTAAACCAGTACGCAGTAGATTCCTCTTCATAGGTTATATAGTAAAGGCCATAAGCTGTTTTCATAGCTTCCTCAATCAGGCCGGCATGATACATACTGGCTGTGAGGAAATATGTTGAACCTATCCATATCTCATTTGCCTGATATGAATCCAGGTTTGTACCATCTTCTTTTTTCCCATTTTGAGCACCCACATCACCTATGCCATCGCCAGTATAGTCATAGAGGGGAACAACCAATCTTTGATATATCTGTTGCAGATGAGATTTCATTCTTGCTTGAGGCAGTATATCAGTTAATCCATATGCTTCACAATATCGCTGTCCATTGAGGCTGTCAGCCATTATTGCGGTAGGAAAGTCACTTTCGGTATCAACTTTGTAATAGTTGGCCGGGGGATACCATAACTGTGAATCAAGATTAACTCTGGCATTAGAAAGCCATACCTGAATATCATTCAATATTGGGTCGCCTTCAATAATAGCCATCTCTTCTAAACATTGCAGGGCTCCTACCCATAGCCCGCCGCAGAACAAACTCGTCCCGGCGAGTCCCCAATCATCGTAAGTATTATCCGAGCGGCCGTCCAATATAAAATTGTTTAATATAAAATCGTTGTCAGTATCCATTGCCTTTGCGTGCTCAAAAGAATGTTTACAGGCCGGCCAGACATAATCGAGAAAAGCCTTATCCTGTGTAAGGTAATAATACCGCCAGCATTGTTGAATAAACTGGGAGGGAAGATCTCTCCATTGCCTGCCGTTCCACGGATACTGGTAACCAAAGTAAGGGTCACCCCATACACCACCCACATCATGTGGTGTTTCGTGATCAGGATGGCCGTCAGGAACTGGATGATATTCGATAGCGTCGGCAAAACATCTCAGGGTGTCCCGTTCTATTTCCGGCCATAACCTTGCGTAAACCACTGAACAATAATGCCGTACATCAAGCGGATTGTAACAGTTATACTGCTGGCTTTCTATAAGGCAATGCTTGTGGTCATCTTCATGCAATCCTTCAAATTCCCTGGTATGGCCTGACTTTAGCCCGGCTTCATAAAAAACTCCCCCAAACTGTGAATAATAAAGTTCGTTGAAAGCAGCGCATTTAAGCCAGTCTGGGATGGTCTCGACGTTTAGAAAGGGATCCATCCAGGCATTTACCTGTGTCCCCCAATCCTGATAATTGTTGAGTGTTTCAACCGCAATATCGAATGAATTATCACTGTCTGTACCGAAATATTCAGTATATTTTTTCCACCACTGTGTTCCCGCGCTAGCCCATCCTAACTGTACTACCGGGAAATCCCAGGTAAGTGCTAGAGGTACAGTTTTAGTTTCTCCAGGGCCTAATGTAAGCTTTATTGCTATTGCTCCTGCTGATTGAGAACCATCCAGAGTGCCATTGCTCAAGAGCCCGTCATCCCGAAAATCATTCCAGATATCGGAACCGTCGCTATCTTTGTTCCAACTGCTTACATAGGAAATTTCACCAGTATCATCTTTTACAGCAATGCACCATTCCGAATTCTCTGTTTCCGGAGTATTGTCAGGGTGAGTAGCCTTCAGAATGACTGCATTAATATTGCCATTGGCCTGGTGAGAAGTATTAAAGCCGGTACGAACATGGTTGCCAAATGGAGTATTGGGCCAGGTAAACATTAAAGCAATGTCGATATTTTCATCGGCAGGATTATGAAACTGCCACTCCCATATAACTACAGGATACGAAGTCTCTTTATAGTTATGTGCAACAATAGGGCTGAAGAATTTAGATGAAACATCACACTTAAAAGCTGTGTATGTGGTCCATCCTTTGGGCTGTAGAGCATAGTATTTTCCATTACCTACCTTTATTTTATCCCAGGCAGATTCCATTACAGTATTGGTAGATAGACACTTAACAGTCGGCACATCTCCTCCGGCTTTTTCATAAAGATGAAATGCAGCT
>JAYEOJ010000494.1:0-9464 GCA_034722835.1 Bacteroidota bacterium
TCATTCCAGATCTGCAGAAAAGAGATCATCAGGATGACCGAAAAGGTTGCCAGCATGGTGCCAGAAAAAGGGATATGCAGGTTGTGCAGCAGGCTTCCCACAATAATTTCAAAACTGGCCCACAGCCCACCGGCCACGGCCCCTTTCAACCAGAGGGAGTTTAAATCCATATTCATTTTGTTACTGCCCAAAACCAGAAGGTATGCGTTTGAGGTCCTCTTTGCTATTGATGTTCAGGAAAAGCTCCGGCAACCAGAAATCCATCTCCCTGGTGATCCGGACAATCTTGTTGTTACACCGCTTCAGCATATGATGTAAAGCAAAATCCTTCTGTACGATCATCTCTTCCATGAAGCCTGTAGTGCTCCTGCTATAGATACCACAGGTTGGCTCGGGTTTCTTTTCGTGCATGGCCGGAAGTACGATGTCATATCCCATTCTTTCACCAATAAGAAACCTGAACAAAGATGGGCTTACCAGGGGCATATCGTAGGAAAGTACCAGATTCAGTTCACTGGAAGATTGTTTCAGGCAGCTGTAGATGCCTCCCAGGGGACCAATTCCCTTCACCTCATCACAAATGGTCCGGTGCTTTCCCTGGAAGGTGACATCCTTGCAGGTGCTGATCAGTATCTCATCACATAACTCTTCCAGGACCCTCAGCGGGTATTGATAGAGGAGTGAACGGCCGATCCGGATGTTCCCTTTTTCGCTTCCCATTCTCTGGCTCATACCTCCTGCCAGAAGAATCCCGGTTATTTTTGCATTGTTGCTCAGCATGAATCTTACGGAAAAACCGACGCAAGGTAAAATCTTTATCCTAAATTAGGGATATAATTTTTCAATCTCAGCATCATGGCAAATCGCATTCAACTGAAAAAGGACAGTATAAAATCAAATTATTCAGGAGCTAAGGAGTATGATCTTGTGATTATCGGCTCAGGCCTGAGTGGTTTGTCCTCCGGATTGATGTGGCAAAAGAATACGGATGGGAAACGAACCCTGATCATTGAAAAAAACAGCTACCCGGGAGGATACAGCACTGCCTATGAACGTGAAGGTTATGTTTTTGAAACCACACAATTGTTTCCCGATATCATAGATATACTGGAATACCTTGAAATTGAACTGGACCTGAAACAGTATGAGGGAAATTTCATGCGACGGCTGATGGTTGATGGCAAGCAGGTGGAAGAGTATAAGATTCCTGCGGGGGCCGAGAATTTCAAAGAATATCTTGTGGCAACATTTCCCGATGATAAGGAGAAGATCATTTCCCTGATGGACTATTCGGTGGATATGTTCAAGCAGGTACGCAAGTTGAAGGCCAATGCCACCCTGAAGGATAAACTGAAGATCCCCTTCCAGGCTCCCAAAGTGGTAGCCAACCTGAACCGGACCTATTCCGGACTGCTGGATAAATTCAGGATCACCAATCCAAAGCTTAGAGAGGTGATGGAAACATTCACCTCGTTTTCGGGGGTGCCTTCCGACCGTGCTTCGGCCATAATGGCCACCGGGGCCATGCTCTCCTCCATGACACGCTGTTTCAGGCCCTATGGATATTTTGATGAGTTCCCTGCAAAGATGGCTCAGTTATTTCAGGATCGCGGAGGTGAGATTTACCTGGATGCCGCGGTTGAAAAAATTGTTGTGGAAAATGGCGAAGCCAGGGGAGTAAAGGTGAAAGGGGAGGATGCTATGATCCGGGCAAATTCCATCATTACCACGGTGGATCCGATGCTGGCCATGCGCACCCTGGTGGGAGATGAACACCTGCCGGCCGCTTATGTGGAACGGCTGAAAAATACCATCATGTCGGTTTCCTCCATCAATGTGGCTCTTGGACTGGACGACAAAATTGATATGAGCTCCATGGATCTGGATTATCCTTACAACGTGGTATCGACCGGACTGGGTACCGCGGAAAGATTATTTGAGGGATATCTTGCCGGCAATCACGCCTTTTCGGAGGACAATTTCCATATGGCAGTTATCTGTCCCTCTCTGACTACAGGAGCGAAAAACACCATTACCCTCCGGTGCACCCCTTTTGCTTTGAATCAATGGAAAGAGTGGAGGGAGAGCGACCATAAGAAATACCGGGAGGAGAAGGAGCGTTGGGCCGATTTCTTTATAGGGATTGCTGAAAAGTACTTTATTCCCAACCTGAGCAAGCATATTGTGGTGAAGGATATATCCACACCAGCCACCTACGCCAGGTATTCAGGTTCCCCCAGCGGCAGTCTGTACGATATGGCCTCATTGGTTACCCAGTTTGGGCCCAAGCGCCTGCCCATGATAACGCCTGTAAAGAACCTCTACCAGCCTAAATTTTCCCATGGTTTATACGGAACCATGATGAACGGAGTGCAGGTGGTGGATCTGCTGGTCGACCGGAAATTCAACGACGGGAACTCACTTTTTGCACCAACTAATCGCTAAGTAACTATATTTATAGATCAAAGCATATAGCCAACTAACTATTAACCATTAACCATTTTCCCATGCCTGACAACAGAAGAGAATTTATCAAGAAATCCGCAGCAGCCACTGCTGTGATCGGAATGACATCCCCGTTTTCCACCCTGAAGGGAGGAATCCTCGGAGCAAATGAGAAACTCGTCTGCGGGGTGATTGGAGTCAAGGGGATGGGTTTTGCCGATTTGCAAGCCTTCCTCAAGCTTCCCAATACCGAATGCGCAGCACTGTGCGACGTGGATAATAATGTGCTTGATCAGCGGATCAAAGCTGTGAAAGAGATCCAGGGGAAGACTCCCAAAGGATACAAGGATTTTCGTCATTTGCTTGAACATCCAGGACTGGATGTAATTATCATTGGCACCCCCGACCACTGGCATACCATACCTTTTGTCTATGCCGCCCAGGAGGGGTATGATATCTATTGTGAGAAGCCGCTGGCCAATACCATTGAAGAATGTAATATCATGGAACGGGCGGTTCAGAAATACGGAAATGTGGTACAGATCGGACAGTGGCAGCGCAGTGACACACACTGGCAGGATGCCATCAAGTATGTGCACTCGGGTCAGCTGGGCAAGATCCGGACCGTACGGGCCTGGTCCTACCAGGGCTGGATGAAATCGGTACCGGTGGTAGCAGACTCTCCCGTTCCGGAAGGAGTGGACTATGATTTCTGGCTTGGACCTGCCCCCAAGCGGCCTTTTAATAAAAACAGGTTTCATTTTACCTTCCGCTGGTTCTGGGACTATGCCGGGGGCATGATGACGGACTGGGGCGTTCACATTGTGGACTATGCCCTGTTCGGGATGAATCAGTATGCACCCAAATCGGTGATGTCCATGGGAGGGAAATTTGCCTACCCGGAGGATGCCTGTGAAACACCTGATACCCAGCAGGCCATTTTTGAATTTGAGGATTTTACCATGCTCTGGGACCATGGGATTGGCATTGACGGAGGGTATTACGGCCGGTCACATGGTGTGGGTTTTGTGGGCAATGACGGCACCCTGGTGGTGGACCGCGGGGGCTGGGAGGTGATCCCCGAGCCTAAAGGAGGCGAACCTACCCTGGACCGGGTTGACCTGATCAAAGGGGATGGGAAGGGATTGCACAATCACATGGTCAACTTCATTGACGGTATCAAAAACGGGGCAAAACTGAACTGTCCGGTGGAGATTGCTGCCGGAGTGGCCCGGACCTGCCACCTGGGGAATGTGGCCTATAAAACAGGCAGAAGGTTGTACTGGGATGCAGAAAACAGCAAGTTTATCAATGATGCTGAAGCTGACAGTTACCTGGTCCCGAAATACCGGGAACCCTGGACGCTTCCCAAAGTTTAAGCTACACTGATTAGCGCAGCCTGATCCGCATCAGGTACATATCAGCAGTTATGTAGAGATAGCGGTTCTTTGCATCCAGGGTGCAATTGGACGTGGCCTGGCCGGTCCGGATGATTCCAAGGTGCTCCCCTTCCGGTGTCAGGACCCAGACTCCCCCCGGACCCGTGGCAAAGATGATCCCGTCCTTGCGTACTACCAGTCCGTCGGGCCCACCGCGCAGACTGTCCGAAGCGGGACGGGCATCATGGAAAAGCCTTTCATTCTGAAGTGACCCGTCATCAGATAGATCATATATCATCCAGATGGGACCGGAACTGCCTCCCGAGTTGGCCACGTACAGACGGCTTTCATCGGGGGAGAGTCCAATGCCGTTGGGAGCTGAAAGCTTGTCGCTTTGCAGGCTTACCTCACCCGCGGGACGAATCAGGAAGACACCGGTGAAATCCATTTCACGGCGGGGATCTTCATACCGGAGTTCCATTCCATAGGCCGGGTCGCTTATATAGAGATTACCCTCGCTGCTGAATACAGCATCGTTGGGGGAGTTAAAGCGTTTCCCCTCCCAGGTGCCGGCAATGGTTTCAAAGCTTGCAGCTGGAGCATCAAGTGGGGCATTCATCCGTGCCATCCGCCGGTCGCCGTGCTGGCAGAGTATCAGTTGCCCTGTTGCATCAAGTATAAGACCATTGGATCCGGTCTCTCCACCCCTGGGAATGGTGTCGGTATATCCAGAAGGCTTCAAATAGAGTTTCAATCCGCCCTCTTCCGACCATTCAAAGATGGAGTTGTTGGGAATGTCAGAGAAGATCACCTTCTCCAACCCGGGCAGCCAGAGAGGACCTTCCGACCATTCGAATCCTTCGGCCAGTATCTCTGGCAAAGTGCCGGGAGCAATGATCCGGTCCAGTTTGGGACTGAGGCGGTCAATGGATCCGGTGGTGGGATATTCCTGATCGCTGCAGGAAGAAAGGAAAATATGAAGCAGTAACACAGTAATCTTGCCTGGCATGATTTTCATTTTTCAGAATTTTTAATCCATTGAACTGTTTCTGTAATTCCCATACGGGCATCTAAAGGCTGATATCCTAAATCACGAACAGCCTTATCAGAGGATACGATCCAGTTGTGATTGAATTTACGGACCAGATTAGGAACAATCAGAGGTGGACGACCAGTCAGTTTGGATAATACCATCATCAGGCCGGCAGCAGCAAGCATGAAAAGCAAGGGGATCTTAAATAGTTTTTTACGAACCCCGCTTACTTCCCGGACGTAATCAAAAAGCTGTAGGTAAGAGATATTTTCTCCTCCCAGCACATAGCGCTCTCCAGGCTTTCCTTTTTCCATGGCCAGCAAGTGACCACTTACCACATCTTCCACATGGACATAGTTTCCTGAACTCTTTCCATTGCCGGGGATCAGTCTCCATTTACCCTCCACGTACTGTTTGATCATTTTAGTGACCCCGTTGGATTCGCTCAGGTACCCCGGTCCGTAGACCCGGGTGGGGTTGACCAGCACCACTTCGGGATCTGTCGCAGTACGTCCCAGTAATCGTTGCTCCATGAGGAACTTGGAGGCCTCATAATCAGTGAAAAAGGAAGCAGGAGCCGGTGAGGATTCATGAACGGCCTCTTTATCCGAGGGTCCCAGGATCCCGGCTGTGGAGGTCACTACCACCCGTCTCACGCCCTGGCACCCGGCTATCTCAATGACATTCAGGGCCCCATCCACATTGAGCCTGTATATCAGGTCCGGATCTTTTGCCCAGACCCCTGCAAATGCTGCTGTATGATAGGCTTCCTCACATCCTTCCAGGGCTGCTTCAAGAGAAGCATGGTCCAGTATGTCGCCTTTGAAAAGCACTACTCCGGACTGGCGAATCATATCAGCCTTGGATTCGGAACGGTAGAGTGCATGAACTGTATGGCCTTCGCTGACCAGGCGTTTTACAAGCTGGATGCCAATAAAACCAGTTGCTCCTGAAACGAACACTTTCATCTTAACTGGCTTTTACAATTTGCATTTCCGGATGGGCATTCAGGGAAAACCATTCATTGCTGAGGGCCATCACTGAATGCAAAAGCACTGCACACCAGAAATTCCCTGTGATCAGGGTTATATAACAAAGTAAGATCCCAACCGGAATGGCCCCAAAGGCTTCACCCGGACCTTTATAGAAATGGGCAAAGGCATAGATCGCACAGTTCAGGGCGATGGCCGGGACCGGACCCATCAACTCCAGTGAGGCATGCAGAACGAAACCCCGGAAGAGGAATTCATATCCAACCAGGAACAATACCCAGCTGACACTGCTGATGGCAATGGTGCGGCGTGTCCACTCCGGGGCCCGGATTTGTGGGTATTGTTTCAGGTTGCCCGGTTTTTGTGCGGCAAGGTATCCAGGAATCAGAATTAGGGGAATAAGTACCCAGAACCACCAGGGGGGAGCTGAATGAAAAGTAAAAGTGAGTCCGTACTCTTTCAAGTTAATGTCGGGAAGCAAAAGGATGATCAGGGCTGAAACAATGCCCAGGAGAAGAAGCCCCAGCATGCGTTGAAGCAGTACCTGGTTTCCCTGTTTATCCAGCGTATTACATATGGATTCGAACCTGCTTAGGCAGGTGCGATTGTGCGAAAGAAAATAGTAGCTTCCGAATCCAACAACGCTCCAAAGAATAGCTATGCTGAACCGAAGATCTTCGTGGGTGTGCATCTACTGGATCTAGTTGGCGTCAGGATTGTTTGCCATATCGTTCACCAGTTCAGTTACTGAACGGAAATCGATCTTCCCGGTACCCATCATGGGCAGCTCCTCAATTACAAAGAACTGCCTGGGGAGGGCAATATTGGGAAGCTCCTTGCCCATCTTACGCAGGATAGCCACTTTATTAATATCCTGGGTGACAGCAGCCACAATAGTGGCTCCCTTTATCTCATCAGGAATTTCAACCACGCAGCATTTAACCCCTTCCGGGAGATGTTGCTCCATTACATTCTCCACCCTTACCAGTGAGACCATCTCTCCACCGATCTTCACAAAACGCTTGAAACGGCCCGAGTGCCACAGGTATTCATCCTCATCCAGGTAGCCCATATCGCCCGTATTGTACCATCCGTCTACGATGGCCTCAGCAGTAAGTTCGGGCTGGCCCAGGTAGCCTTTCATTATCAGGTCCCCTTTCACCAGGATCTTGCCAACTTCACCGGCCTTGCACTCTTCCCCGGTCTCCAGGTGCTCGATTCTTACACTAACATTGGGTATCACTTTACCAGTACTGCCAGGACGATTGAATTCCAGAGAGTTTACAGATACTACAGGGGATGTTTCGGTGGCACCGTAACCTTCCAGCAAAGTAACTCCATGCTTCTTTTTATAACCGTCGCGGAGGGCATCGGGACATTTATCGGCCCCGGCCACCATCAGTCGGAGGCTTTTGAAGTCACCCGGTTCCGATTTCTGAAGATAACCCCAGAAGAAACTGGGAGTACCTACCATGATGGTTGGTCTTTCATCACGGGCAATATTGCTGATGGTCTGGAATTCGGTGGGATTGGAATAGGCAACCATGGTCAGCCCTTTCAAAAAAGATACCCACAGGTTAACAGTCAGACCGAAAATATGGAAGAAAACCAGGTTGGCAAGCAGAATATCGGCCTCTTTTATATGCACATAATCGCAAAAATCACGGATGTTAGAAGCGATGTTTTTGTGGGTAAGCTGAACCACCTTCGGGTCCTTTTCACTACCACTGGTAAACAGGATGGCAGCATTGTCGTTTTCATCTCCGTTATGAATGCTGTTCAGGAGCATGCCTGTTGGCAGTTTTGTTCTCAGTGCTGCTTTCAGCTTTTCCCCGGTGCTTACTCCCTTCATGATATCCTCGATCAATATCATCCCATCCATGACCGGACATCCAATTTTATCAAGCAGGGCCTTGGAGGCAATGACTGTTTTAAAATTGCATTTTTCCTGGGCATATTTAACATTCTGCTCCGCACCGGTAGAGTAGTTGATCATCACCGGAACCCGACCACTCATCAGTGCGCCCACAGTGGCAAGTGCACAACCGGCCGATGTGGGAATCATGATGCCGATGTATCCCTTATCGTACTTGTCGAATTTTTTAGCAAGTATCAAGGCCCCGATCAGAGCCCGGCCATAGGGAACATCACTTTTGGTGGTTTTGTCCTTGATGGCCATTTTTTTACTGAGTCTTTTGGCATTCCTGACGAATTGTTGATGAAGCAGCTTAATGGTCGTAGTTTGAGTTAAAAAGGGTATTTTAGTCGAGTAAATATAAGAAATTGAACGAATCTTACATCTGCTTCACATACGAATTAGCTGTTTGCTGATACTTTGGGTGTTACAGGCTGGACATTTTTCGAATGTTCAGGCCCAGGGGACTGTTTCCGGCAGGGTTACCGATGCCGATTCCAAAGAGCCATTGATAGCAGTTAATGTCATTGCTGACAGGCTATCGGGTACAGTCACCGACCGGCATGGAGCTTTTTCACTATCTCTTGATGCGGGTCAACGCATGCTTGAGTTTTCCTATGTCGGGTATTCAGATCAACGCATGGAGATTATTATCAGGGAAGGTGAGGACATCCGACTTGATATCGAGATGAACGTAAGCAGCAACATGCTTGATGAAGTGGTGGTCAGCGCGGGAAAATATGAGCAGAAACTATCGGATGTTACTGTTTCAATGGAGGTGATCAAGCCTTATCAGCTGTCAAACCAGAACATCGTGTCGCTGGATATGATCCTGGAGAAAACCCCGGGTTTCAGTATCCTGGATGGTCAGCCCAGTATCAGGGGTGGAAGTGGTTTTAGCTATGGAGCAGGCAGCCGGGTGCTCATGCTGGTGGACGACTTACCCATGATCTCAGCAGATGCCGGGGATGTCAAATGGGATTATTTGCCGGTGGAAAACCTGAACCAGGTGGAGGTGATCAAAGGCGCCTCCTCTGTCTTGTATGGTTCATCCGCTTTGAATGGAGTGATCAATCTTCGCACACGCTTCCCGGGCAGTGATCCGGCAACGGAAGTGACCCTCTTTGGCGGAGCCTTTATGAATCCCGCGCGTGAAGAGCTGATCTGGTGGGACCGTCAACCTTTCTTTGCCGGAGGGTCATTCAGCCATCTTCGGAAAATTGGGAAACTGGATCTCTCTTTGGGAGGAAACTACTTCAAAAATGAAGGATACAGGGAAGGAGACTACGAAAACAGGATCAGGGGGAACGTAGGACTCAGGTACAGGTTTGAAAAAGTGCAGGGGCTGAGTGTGGGTCTTGCCGCCAGTGGCATGTATATGGACCAGAGTGATTTTCTGCTATGGCAGGATGCAGACTCCGGTGCTTTCAGGCAAAATCCTGAATCGATGACCCCCCTGACAGGTTACCGTTATAACATTGATCCAGAAGTTGAGTATTTAACCAGGGGAGGTGATAAACACTCATTAAAGACCAGGATTTATGGCATGAAGCATTCTACCCTGAACGAGGACAGGAACAGTGCTTCAAGACTGTGGTACGCTGAATACCGCTATTTAAAGCGAACGCCATCAGGCATCAACTGGACCAACGGTGCGACCTTTTCGAGGAATACTATAACTGCCAACCTTTATGAGGATC
>JAYEOJ010000495.1:0-9454 GCA_034722835.1 Bacteroidota bacterium
TGGATTCCGCATCGATATAAGAAAACAGGCTTGACCCGTCAACACGTTCTCCCGTGGACAGGATCGATTCCAGATAGTCCTTGCTGGTAATGACAAAATTGAGTATTTTCAATTTTCCGTCTTCTCCCACATATCTGAAGTTTAGCATCTCAATATGATGATCATCAATAAACTTGATGATGTCATATTTGGTAAACTCCCGGGCAGGCTTCTGAAGATGCCGTACCATCCTGTTGGGATTCATCAATACTTCCAGATCTCTCATGGCTACATTTCAGTTTGTATAGATAGTGGATGTGAAAGTAGAGATTATTCGCCTATAGATTAGAAGTGGAGGATGTGCTTCCCAACATCATTCGGCCGGCCAGCCAGCCAGTGGAGTAGGCAATCTGCAGGTTGTATCCGCCCGTCTCGGCATCCAGGTCGATCATCTCTCCTGCAAAGTAGAGTCCGGGCACCAGCTTAGATTCCATGGTTCTGGAAGAGATCTCCCTGGTGGGGATACCACCTGCGGTAATAATGGCTTCTTTAAAAGAGCGGTGACCGGTGATCCTGAAACGGAAGTCCTTCATCAGATTCCGGATTCTCTTACGTTCCTTTGATGAAACCTGATGACCCTCCTTTTCCGGATCAATTTCAAGAAGATCTATAAAAACCGGGATCATGGATGCTGGCAACCAGTTCCGGAACAGATTGGAGATCCTCTTCTTTCCGGATTCGTCCAGGTCCCTGAGCAGGCGTGAATCCAGTTTTTGTTCATCAAGGGCGGGCTTAAGGTCAATGGAGACTTCAATTTTATTCTTTTGTTGAAGTGCATCAACAACGATCCTGCTCAGCGTTAATATAATTGGACCCGACAAACCAAAATGGGTAAAGATCATCTCTCCAAAATCTTCTCCTCTCTTTTTATCATCTACCCAAACGGTGGCCCGCACATTTTTCAGGGTGAGGCCCTGAAGCAGTTGGGCTACATTGCCTTCGGCCTCCAGGGGAACCAGGGCTGGTCTGACAGTTGTGAGGGTGTGGCCCACCGACCGGGCCAGCTCATAACCCTCCCCGTTTGAGCCGGTGGCCGGATAGGATTTCCCCCCGGTCGCCAGGATTACTTTTGAGGTAAGGAATTCCTGTCCGTTGGCCTGGACTCCCTGAATGGCTTGATCTTTAACAATCAGTTTTTCCACCCTCTGACCACAGCGAATCTCCACCTTTTGTTCCCTGACCCATTTCAGGAGGGCCCCTAATACGTCAGCAGATTTGTTACTTGAAGGAAAGTAGCGGCCTCCCCGCTCTCTGGTGGTCTCTACTCCATATTGATGAAGCAACTTCAGAATTTCCTTTGAAAAAAAATGCCCAAATACATGCCGGAGAAAGCGGCCATTGGGATGGACATGTTTAATGAATTCTCCTACCTCAGCATCATTGGTTATATTGCACCTCCCCTTTCCGGTAATTAACAGTTTTCTGCCCTCCTGCCTCATCTTCTCCAGGACAAGTACATCTCCACCACTGTCAGAAGCGCTGCCCGCAGCCAACAAACCGGCCGGGCCTGCTCCAACTACAATCACATCAAACTTTTCCATTGACAAATCAATTCCATATACTTGCTTTCATTAACTATCGTCTTTTAGCTATCGGCAAACTAACGATAATGTAAGTTTTAATGCAGGAATAAAGGTAGGGTATAATCTAATATGATTAGCTGGTCCGGACCTCTATGGCTGGCGGATCATGAAGATAGCGCTTTACCGCACACTGATCGGCTGCTTTGATAACTGCTTCCCTGTATTTTTCCGGGAAAGTCTCCGGCAGAACAATATCCAGATCGATCCCAATAAGCCTGCGGGTTTGTGGATCGTTCCGGTGTTTCTGAATGATTCGGATTTCCGATGAATCGATGCCCCGCTTATCGCAAAATACCTTCACGTAAATTCCGGCACAGGTGGCCAGTGATACGAGGAAGTAGTCAAAGGGCGCCGGAGCACTGTCCTCTCCACCTCCGTGTACTTTCTGATCTGTTTTTACTACGTGCTTTCCAAGGCGTGCATTCACCTTTGCTCCCTCTTCAAAATATACTTCTATATCCATATTTACTGATTTGTTTATTTTACTTCCAGGGATATACTACCTGGTTCCAGGCCATCAGAATTTACCTCCACTTTGATGGTTCCCGGCTCTCCGGTGGATCGGACAATCACCAGGAGTCTAAGAAATAAGTAATAAGCTGGTTTCATAGCATAAAGATTTGATACTTACTTATGTCAAAATTAACAATAGAATAGCGGCCTTCCCTGCAAGCCTCATTTGACTCGTGCCCTATCATATTGTATATTGCCATATAACCATCCCTTTGCCTGAATGAGCAAGAAAGCAAAAAGAAGATTCCGCTTCTGGCATGAATTAAAAAGACGTGGCGTGCCAAAAGTATTGGCCATGTACGCAGCCACTGCTTTTATCGTCATGGAGGCAGCGGAAATCATGCTGCCCAGATTGGGCTTACCTGACTGGTCGGTCACTCTGGTAATCATCCTGCTCATTGTAGGCTTGCCTGTGGCTTTTGTGCTTTCCTGGATTTTTGATATTACTCCTCAGGGAGTAGTAAAGACTGCACCAGTGGAAGACGCGGAGCAGTCAGGGGAACCTGAAGTAACCCAGCGCAGAAAGCTAAGAATCAGTGATCTGGTGATTGGCATTCTACTTATTGCCGTTATGGTTCTGGCCTATCCCAAAATTTTCAACCAGGGAAATTCCCGCATTCCCAGGGAAATTCGCGGTAAAATCTCCCTTGCTGTGATGCCTTTTAAGAATGTAACGGGCGATACCATCTACAACCTCTGGCAGGAGGGAATGCAGAACCTGATGATAACGGCACTTTCCAATTCAACGGAGTTAGCAGTACGGCAATTTGAAACCATGAACAGTGCCATTACAGCCAAAACCGATGTCAATTTTGCATCATTCACACCCTCCATGATTGGTCAGCTTGCGAAGCAACTGGATGCAAATACGGTGGTCTCAGGTGGCCTGTACAAATCCGGCAACAAGATCCGGATCACGGCTAACATCATGAATGCCGATACGGAAGAAATATACAGGTCCTACGAACTGGATGGCAACACAGAAGACGATTTCTTCATGCTGGCTGATTCAATTTCAATGAATATCAGAAACTTCTTGGAAATCAAGAGCATGAGTAAGGTGAACCTGTTTGACACAGGGGATGTCTTCACACAGTCTTCCAATGCATATAAATTGTATATCCAGGGGTTGAGCTATCATCAGCGACTGGATTATACCCGTGCAGCGGAACATTACAACAAAGCGATCCAGATTGATTCAAATTTCGTTTCTGCCATGTTGAAACTGGCCTTTTGCTACGGAGATATGCAACAGGGTAAGCTTTCAAAGTTATGGGCTTATGAAGCATATGAAAGGATCGATCAGCTGCCTCCCGATATGCAAATACTGGTTAATGCTGTAAAAGCATCCGTAGATAAAAAACCTCTGGATCAACTGAACTACTGCCGGCAATATCTACTGCTAGATCCGCATTCCATCTATATGACTTACATGACGGCGTGGATCAATTTCAATTTGGAGAACTGGCATGAGGCCATAGAAGACTTCGAAAAGAGCCTTAATATGTTAAAGAGATTTGATACGCATCCATGGTCATGGACCTATATCCTGCTCGGAAGAGCCTATCATTTCACAGGGCAACATAAAAAAGAGGAAAAGACCTTCGAGACGGGCAGGGAATACTGGCCAGAACAGTCTGCAACTTTTGCTTATTGGCAGGCCATTTGCGCTGTTACCTTGGAAGACAGTGTTTATGCACAAACTTTCCTGGATGAAATCAAGGCCATGATCGAGAAAAGGGGCTGGCCCGAAGCGAATTTAAATTTGTGGTATGCAGGTGTTTATACCTGGGCAGAATCCTGGGAGAAGGCCGAAGAGTATTACAGAAAAGCCATGTCCCTTAGTCCCGGAAACGAATTTACCATGTTTGAAGTTGCACAGTTCCTTATCACCAATGATATCCATGTGGAAGAGGGAATGGAAATGCTTGCTCCTTTGGTGGAAAAGTATCCAGAAAACGCATTCTTCTTATACGCCTATGGAGTAGGACTATATAAAATGGAAAGGCCCCAGGAAGCCATAAAAGCACTTGAGAGTTCATGGGAAATGAGATCCTATTATGACCACAAGCACTTCACCCTTAAAAAGGAGGTTTATGATCTGCTGGACAGAAGCTAAGCATTACTTGGGAAGGGTAGCAATAATGTCCCTCAGGAAATCATTCACATTGAAGTTGCTCAGGCTGTAGCCCATACGAACCACCACCAGATCCTTAGACGGGATCACATAGACCCGCTGCCCCAGGAATCCATCTGCAAAATAGATATCATCCGGCACATCCACCAGGGCTCTTTCCGGGGATGGTTCTTCCAGCCAGAAAGTGGCCGCATAGGTCCCGCCGGAAGCAGGTGCCGGAGTGGTCATATACTCCACCCACTCAGAGGTAAGAACCGTATCTCCTTCAAAGATCCCATCATTTAAAAACAGCATGCCAAATCTCGCCCAGTCCCGCGTCGATCCATAACTATAGGAGGAGGCCACAAAGAGGCCACTGGCATCGGTTTCCACCACCGTATTCAACATGCCGATACGGTGAAATAAACTGGTATACGCATATCCATGGTACTCATCCAGATCGCCTATGGCATTCCTGATGAGGCCGGAAAGCAGGTTGGCATCTCCTGAGGAATAGTTCCAGTGGCTTCCCGGTTCATGGGCAATCTCACAGCCTGTAACAGACGAGAACATGTCATCGCTCTGCATCAGCATCACCGTGGCATCCGAAATGGTAAAGTAGTTTTCCAGCCAGTCAAGTCCGCTGCTCATATGAAGAATGTTTTCTATGGTGATATTTCTACGCTCATCACCATCCCATTCCTGAATCCCAGTAGTCGCTTTGATGTTCATCCGGCCTTCCTTCACCAGTGCACCGGCCATGGCTCCCGTAACTGTTTTGGTCATGGACCATCCATGAAATCTGGTCCAGGCATCATATCCTTCCAGGTACTTTTCACCTATCAATTCATTGTCATAAACAACAGCTACTCCCAGCGTCTTTTTAAAAGGCTCCTCATCCGGATCATCGATGGCTTCATCAAGGATGGATTCCAGTTTCTGGTAATCCACTCCCTCTGGCATTGATTCTGGCATCAGATCACCTATGGGCCAGGCAATGGTATCCTGGCTATATCCCGGATCGGGTATCCGGTAGCTTTCTGCCTTTAGCTCCGCTTCCGGCCGGTCCAGCACGATCACTACCCCGAGTCCGTCCCTGAATACCGCTTTGCGTTTAGCAAGTCCGAAAACAGTGGAGGTAACAGACTTCTCCCCGTAATCTACCTTACATTTAGCCAGGCTCATGGGGAAAAAGGAAAGATCCTCTGCATGGACTCTTTCGGGAGTTTTATCGGCCAGGAAAACACTGGAACACATTCCTTTGGCTGCAAATGCAGTAATAATAGGTAATCTGGGCCATGCAAACCAGGTAATCACAATGATCAGGGCGACCAATAAGGCCCAGAGGATTCTTTTAATAAGCTTTTTCATGTCAGGGATTTTTAATGCCATCGTAAATTTATCATTATTACGGAAAGCAAAAAAGAGGCTGTGAAAAAGTACACAGCCTCGTCCGGATCGTATATTTTATTCAGGATCTACTCTATTGGATTTGCAACAACTGTGACCTCAATATCATAGTTGAGTACAAAGTGGATATTTCCTTTATTACAGGTACCATCAGCCGAAAAAGTGACAGGCAGCTCGTCATCAAGTATATCATTTATTGCACCATAGGAAGCTTCATCCAGTTCTATTGAAAAGCCGGGCTCAATGGCCCAGGGCTGAGTAAGGGTCCAGGTATACCCCGCACCCGTATTTGATATACCAAACTCTGTATTCTCCAGAAGCTCCACCCCAGTAACCGCAAATCCCGCAGAATCTATCGATTCTACTGTAATGATGATCGACTGTGTTTCGAAATCCTCAATCAAATCCGCATAATCCGACAGGTCATCATTGATCACATCAACAGTCTCAGATGCATTAAATCCATGAGCATTAGTAGATTTCAACTCAGCTTCATCCGTAAGAATATCAAGGTTACCCTCAATATTGGTATCTATCTCAACATCGGTTAATCCTTTGATCAAATCGCAGGAAGTCAGACTCGATGTCAGCAATATCACTGTTAAAATTTTTAGCGCATTTTTCATAGCTATCTGGTTTTAAATTTTCAGTTTATATAAATATAGACCTTAAACACTTATATGTCAAGCAATCAGAGCTATTCTCAAGTGAGAATTTTACCAAAGAAGCTTTTTTCGGGACAGAAGAGCTCTCTGACTATGATCTAAAATTACCTTGAACCAAAGGGTATTTGACTAAATTTCACTTTTTTAACACGAAATCGGGCCTCCATCATGGCCTATTCCCGCATAACTTTCAATGCCTCCTTTTCTGACCAACTGCACAGCGCCTCAATGTCCTCCTGTGAGAGCCTGGCCTGCTTATGAATCAACAAATAGCTTTGAAGTGGCATGGTGCCGGCATCCAAAACATCGTAAAAATCGGCAAGTGCCCCAATTTTATCTGCTTTCTCCAATTGGCCGTAATCGCTGAAGTTCAGCTCCTCTTTTCCCTCCACGATATGCTTATTAAGATACCAGGAAACAGGCGAGATCCTGCTGTACCACGGGTAGACTGTCTGGTTGGAATGACAGTCGTAACAGGCTGTCCTGATAAGATCTGCAATAGGCTCCGGGGGCGATACCACAGTCAGCATATCCAGCTCCGGGTCAGGGGGGGCGCTGTTTCGTTCGGGTCGGAAAAACTGCAGGAGGATCAACAGCACAATCAATCCAAGACCCACCAGCTTTAATGTCCTGCTCATCAGTCTGCCTGCATCAGTTTTTCGGACTCCTGTTTGGTCCAGTCCGCAAGCAGCTTGATTTGTGCTTCAGACAATTCAGCATCCGGTTTATTTTCCAGGTACTTCCCGGGAGGCATTTTTTTCTCTTCCACTACCTTGCCCATATCTCCCAATAAGCCGATCTGCTTGGTCAACCTGTAATCTTCCCAGTCTGCAAAATTAACAGCTTTCAATGCTTTTTCTGAACTCGCTCCTGTATAATGGCAATCATAACAGGATGTTTTCAGAATCGTTGTGATCTCATCGGGAAAAACACTTTCTGAAGGAGGTTCCGGACGAAAGGACTGGAAAAACAGGAAAAGGATTCCGGTCGCGACAAAAAGAACAATCTGTTTTTTCATATCATCGTTTTTATAAATGGCCTTGCATTGGTAAGATAAAGAAAAATGGATAAATGGCACAAACGCTAATTGCTCTTGCGCAGTTTCCGGATCTGGTTCCAGTTGACAATTCTCCGCAGCAGGTCGTAAACAAGGATAAAGTAGAGAACAACAGCTGACAGCCAGATAACCACCAGATTGAACCAGTAGGTATCGAAAGAGAAGGGACCAAGTCTTTTTACGGGAGAAAAAAGATGTGCCCGGGCCACCCTTGATCGTGGCTCCTGGTATATAGGCGTATTTTTCCGGACCAGGCGATCGTGCCACACCGTAACGAACTGGTTTTTGTTTTCCAGGAGCTGCTCCAGTCTCTTATTGGTATATTTCTTCTTCATCTCCACAAAATTCTCTCCTCCTCCCCATGCTTCAACCATACTGGAAGTATGTCTGTCCTTCGAACGAGCAGCATTCCTTTTCACGCCTCCAAAAATCTGCTTTACCCTGTTCAATGAATCCATGGCTGTTACATACACTGCTTCATTAAATCCTGAAGGTGTAAAGCCTTCCGGGGAACCGAATGATGCCACCAGCCCAGTTCTAGTTAAATCCTTCATTTCGTTTTGCACCAGTTTCAGATCATCCGCATAGTATACCGGAGCAGTGCCTTCAGAAATATTATAGCGGATATCATTGAGTGTCTGTTCAAGATACTGGATTCTGAAGGCCTGGTAAGAAGCATTGTTGCTGGTCTGGTTAAATTCAAAAAACTCCCTGGTAAACCTGTTCCCCTTAAACTGATGTACAGCCACTGCCTCATAGGCCCACCTGGAAGGCATCAGCTCCCCTATAATTGGAACATATTCAGGATTATCATACAGGTTATTTAACCTGTCAAACGGGATCATTACACCACTGAATAATAGCTGGGGAACCACAATAAAGGGAATCAAGATATAGCCCGTTCCTATTGAATTGAGTCCGGCCGAAATATTCAAACCAATCACATTGGCCAGGCACGAAACGGTAAAAAATATGGCCCAGTAGTAAAAGAGCATTCCTTTAATTTCCAGGATGGAATTTCCTACCAGTACAAATGTTAAGGTCTGGATGGCCGAAATAATAAACAATACAAGGATTTTTGAATGCAGATAAGACAAACGGCTAAGGTGAAGAAAAGACTCTCTTTCCTGGATCTTTCGGTCCATGAAGATCTCCTTTACACTCACCATCAATCCCATGAACATGGAGATGATAACACCGATAAACATATAAACGGGGAGATTCACATTGTCGCGGAAAACGTAAGTGGCCGTGGATGACAGATCACTTGTATATCGGGTAAACCAGGCACTGATAAGTGCAAGCAGAGGGGCCTCCAGAAAATTGATCAGCAGGTATTGCCGGTTGGTTAGTTTGCGGAGGATATTTCGTCTGAAGAATATGGTAAACTGTTCAAGAAGTCCCGGTATTTTAAAATCCCGTTTGGGCAGCGGCTTCTTTTTGCTTTTGATCTTTTGCTTCGACTCAATCCTGTCCAGGTAAATATCATACCACTCCTCGGGCGATACTTTTCGTTCGTTGGTAACTTTGCCATACTCATCTACCTGTCTGGCCTCCACCATCTTCAGGATCTGCTCCGGCATCACGTTGCCGCATGACTCACAATGGCCCACATCTGCATTAACATAGTTGCTGAGCTCCTTAAAATAAGTTATGGCATCAATGGGATTTCCCTTGTAAATCACATGGCCCTCCTTATCAAGAACCAGGAACCTGTCAAACAGCTTGTAGATATCTGAATAAGGTTGATGAATGTTCACAATCACCAGTCTTCCTTTCAGAGCCTGTTCCTTCAGAAGCAACATTACCTTTTCCGATCCCATGGAAGAGAGTCCCGAGGTAGGCTCATCCACAAAAAGCACCGCCGGCTCCCTGATCAGCTCCAGCGCAATATTAAGTCGTTTCCTTTGCCCGCCACTGATGTATTTATTCAAGGGATTCCCCACCTTCAGGTCTTTGATCTCTTCCAGGTCAAGATCCGCAAGAACCTGGTTCACTCTTCTCAACAGTTCCTTTTCAGACAGGTTGCTCAAACAGAGCTTGGCGTTCAGATAGAGATTCGAAAAAACAG
>JAYEOJ010000496.1:0-2289 GCA_034722835.1 Bacteroidota bacterium
TTCATAGGCTTCTGACTGGATCTGTCCAAAGGAACGGTTATCAATTTTCTGGTAATCATCCTGCAGCAATATGCTTACGGTGGCCTCCTCCTCCTCGATCCTGGAGATAACCTCCTTGTGCTCCTTGATTTCCATCAGGGCCTGCTCCATACCGGACACCAGCGCATCGGTGGCATCCAGGGTTGTTCCAGTAGGCATGGTCACATAGAGGGTCACCTGGTTGGTCTCCAGCTCAGAGAGCCTGTTTACCGATACTGCAAGGGTGGTTATGATGGTCCCGAAAAACAGGATCAGCACACCCACAATGGTTGGAGCCGGATTCCTGAGGGCCGTTTTCAGAAGAGACAGGTAAATACGAACCAGCCTGTTATCAAGAGATACCTCCTGATACACCTCCTTTTTCTCCCCTTTCCTGCGACTAAGGATCAGGTGAACTCCCATGGGGATCAAAAGCAGAGAGACAAAGAGTGATACGGCCAGGGTGGAGACAATGGATACCCCTATATGTCTGGCCAGGAGTTTCACCAGAAAATCGGAGGAGAAGATGAAAGGGATAAATACGGCGATGGTGGTTCCGGTAGCTGCTACAATAGATCGCCAGACCTCGGAGGTTCCCCGAACCACAGATTCTCCCGGACCTACACCCAGGCTTCTGAGACGGTAAATATTTTCCAGGACCACTACCGAGGTATCAAGTAACATGCCAACTGCCAGGGCGATACCTATAAGAGTGAGGCTGTTAATGGATACATCAAATCCGAAAAAGAAATTGAAGGCTGTGAAGATGGAGACCGGCATGGCCATGGCCACCAGCAGCACCAATTTCACATTTCGAAGGAAGACCCATAAAACGAAGATGGCCAGCAGGGCACCTGTAAGGGCCAAACGGATGATCTGGTTGATGTTATCCTCCATCAGCTCCGCGCTGTTATCCTGGACAAGTACTTCAATGTCGAAAGGCTTGCCTTCCCTGTTCAGTATCTCAAGCTGGTCCTCCACCTTGTGAGAAAGTTCGATGATATTGGCCTGGGCATCGTTGACCACTTCCAGGGAGACTGCATCCAGACCATTCACCCGGCTGATGGTTTCCTCCTCCTTTTCTCCGTAATAAACCTGGGCAATGTCCTTCAAGCGTACCGGATTATTTCCCCGTCCGATGATCAGTTCTTCGATTTGTGAGATATGGTCGTATTCGGCATTCAGGTATACAAAGAATCGCTGTCCCCGTTCCTCTACAGCCCCTCCATACTGGCGCAGGTTCATATTAGAGGCCAGTAAACTCCTTACCCTGGAGGGAGGAATATTATAGGCCTCACAGGCGGCTCTGTCCAGGATGATATCCACCGATTTCTGTCTGCCTCCAAATACATTCACAGCCGCTACACCCTCTATATTTTCCAGTTGATTTACAATGTGTTGATCAACGTAGTTTCGTACCCTGTCCACACCACCCGATCCCCTGGCCTGCAGGCTCATCAGGGTGTTATTCAAATCATCCAGATCTATTTTCACAACCTGGAGGGTGAAATCGTCGGGCAGATCGCCACGGATGCCTGCCACTTTCTCGTCCAGCTTCAGGTAGGCATATTTCAGATCGGTCCGTTCCTCGTAGGAGATCAGAATGGAGCCGGTACGTCGTCCTGCAGTGGACTGGATCTCCTCAATGTTCTCCAGTCCGGCTATCATACTCTCCACCGGGATGATGGCCTCCTCTTCCATGTATTCGGGGGTAACTTCGATCCGGGAATTTACCTGGATATAGAGCATGGGCAGTTCCGCGTTGGGGAATATCTCCATCTTTAACTGCTTGTAGGAGATGTAGCCCAGCAGTGTTGCTGCGATGAACAACATGGATATAAGGACCTTCCGTTGTATGAGGAAATGCTTATTCACCGCTCAGAACCTCCTCTTTTTGTACTCTTTTCCCCATTTGTCCAAATACCATGTAGATGCATGGGATGACCACAAGCGTCAGCATGGTCGATGTAATGAGTCCACCGATCACGGCCCAGGCCATGGGCGAACGAAGGGATGCACTCTCTCCGAAACCCAGTGTGAGCGGGAAAAGGGCCAGGATGGTAGTAAGTGATGTCATTACAATGGGCCTGATCCGACGTTGTCCGGCCGAAACAATGGCCTCCCTGAGCTTTAATCCCTCCTTGCGAAACTGGTTGATGGCATCCACCAGGATGATGGAGTCGTTCACCGCAATCCCCACCAGCAGGATGATACCGATGAGGGCCATAATATTAAGCGCTTTCCCCTGGAGATAGAAAACTGTTATTGCTC
>JAYEOJ010000497.1:0-2288 GCA_034722835.1 Bacteroidota bacterium
TGGACCCAATCCAGAATGCATATCTCCAGCTGGTACGGAGTGGGGACCACCCTTCAAAAAATGAAAATCGAAGAGGTGGAGAAATATAAGCACCTGAAAGAGCTGGCCACGGCGGACGATTTTGTCCGCTATGTGCTGACCAATGTGGATACCAGTCTGGCGGCCACCGATGAGGCCATTATGGGCATGTATGCCGACCTGGTGGAGGAGGAAGAAGTGAAGCGGGACATCCTTGGCCTGTTGCTTGATGAGCTGGAACTTACCCGGAAGATGATGCTGGATTTACTAGCGAGCCCCATTGCCACCCGCCGGGTAAATCACCACCTCTCCACCCGGTTAAGGGCCGAAGCGCTGCTTCCACTGCATCAGGAACAGGTCAGGCTGCTGCGCTCCTGGCGAGACGCCCGGAAGAATGGAGATGAAGAACTGGCAGAGAAGCTCCTGCCAAACTTGCTTCGATCTGTAAATGCCATAGCCAATGCCATGGGTACCACGGGTTGATCTTTTTGACTATCTTAAGTTTCTATTTTAAGATATACCATGACATTCAATGAACCTGTAATCCTTGGCAGGACCGGACTCTATACAGGTCGCCTGGGCATCTCCTCCAGCTATGGAGCTCCTGCAGCTGCCTTTGAGGAGGCTTTTGAAAGGGGATGTAATTATTTTGTGATGGGGAGCTTTATGAAGGGGCGCTCCAAAGAAATGATCAAGGCGATCCGGAACATCACAAAGAAGGGCAAGCGGGACAAGCTGGTGATCTGTCAGATGGAGTACACCCATTCCTACCTGCTTGGGAAACCCCATTTTTATAAAGGCTTGAAAAAATTGGGTCTGGATTACGTGGATGCCCTGATGCTGGGGTACTATCCCAACAAACCCCGTAAGCAGGTAATGGATCTGGCACTTGGACTGAAGGAGAAGGGAGTGGTCCGCCACCTGGCACTATCGGGTCACAGTCGCAAGCTCTTCCCCAACCTCATGGAGAGTCCCATTGATATATTCCAGGTCCGTTACAATGCAGCAAACAGCGGAGCAGAAAAAGATGTGTTTCCTTTTTGCGGAGGCGAGAACCGGCCGGGCTTGATCTCATTTACGGCCACCCGCTGGGGACAACTGCTGAAGGAGAAAAAAATGCCTCCGGGTGAACAGCCGCTTACCGCAAAGGAATGCTACCGTTTCGTATTAAGCAATCCGGCTGTGGATATCTGCATGACCGGGGCCCGCACCCTGGAGATGATGCGGGAAAACCTGGAGACACTCGAATCCGGACCGCTTACATCTGAAGAAATGGCGCGGATCCGCCGCATTGGTGACCATGTTTACGGGAAGCCGCGAAGCTGACTTCTAATTACGAGTTCAGGGTAGTAATTGTCCTGCCATCCAGGGTGTGGTAGGTTCGCATCAGGTTGGCTGTAAGACAGGAGTGTACAGGCAGGAAGAGGAGTTCCTCTCCAATACTGACCCTGTTGATCAGATCGCCGCTGGTATCCATGATGCCGTGTTCCTGGGAGAGGCTGGAAAGATAGTTATCTCCGGAAGCAGTGATCCAGCCCTGTTCGCTTCGCTGTACCAGCTGACCAAAGATGGATGTCCCATCCAGAAGCATGGACTCTTTGGAGAAGTGCACCGCTCCTCCATGAACCAGGATGCGTTCTCCCGAAGGGTATCTGCCGGCCACCGGGCATTCCATGGCCACAGCGATCTCTTCCATGCTGCATGCACCCAGGGCACACTGGATCAGGTCGTAAAATACAAAGTTGCCGGGGGTAATTTCATCTATGTCCCCGAATTCTTGTTGTGTGCTGCAATTGGGCGTGTCACCGTAAAGGAGCTTTGGTGCGTATTGCACGAACTGGCTTTTCAAACTAAGCAGGTCATCAATTGCCTTGCGGTGGATGCGATCCATCTCTTTCTGGTTTCCGGCTTTGTAGGAGTGGCCGGCGTGACAGTAAAAGCCAGCAAATTCCAGGTGAGAATTGCTGGTGGCCTTTACAATGATCTGTTCGATCAAATCGCTGTTTTCTGTTTTGATCCCGGTTCTCCCATAGCCGGTATCAATATCCAGGTAGTAACTTACCTGGTAAGGGATGTGATTCAGGAAGGGAAAGGCCACCAGGATATCTTTCCAGCCCGCCCTGGCATAGTAACGGGCTATGGAAAAGGAAGATACGGTGATGGCAGCCACCCCGAAATCCCTTAACCAGCTGCCGATTTCGGCACTCTGGTGGGTTTTGCAGTGGGGCCGGATGGAGAGGCTGTGTCTCGCCGCTTTGTGTGCCATCTTC
>JAYEOJ010000498.1:0-2285 GCA_034722835.1 Bacteroidota bacterium
AAGCCAGCGGGCAATATCACTTCCCTCCCAGTCATAGGCAAGGATCCCATATCCGCCCCCCGGACAAATCACTACTGCTTCGCCGGTAGCATTCTTTTTTGAAGGCAGGAATACAGCAATATCTGGTTTTTGCACATTTCTCACCCTGACGATATCGGCCGTATCAAATATGGTGACTTCACCGGTCTCCCTGTAATTGGGCGGATCTCCCTCCCAGAGGGGTACTATTTGATTTTGTCCCGCCAGGGGTGCAATGATGGAAGCAATCAATAAACAAATCAGTAACTTTTTCATGTTGGGGTTATTTAGTGTGTTGTTGGGTTTTGAACGATAAAGATAAAATGTTTGCCAGGACTTTGAAGGGTAAGGGAGCCCTCTTCTTCTTCCACCTGCATCTTGTCCCATTTCCCGGACAGGATCTCCAGCCGCTCAACTTCCAGTCTGGATTTGGATCCTCCCACATCCAGCTCCACCTCTCCTGCATCGGGGAAATATACCAGATATTCTTTTCCGGGAACTGCCCTGCAATAGGCCTCATTCTCCCCTCTTTCAAGAAGAAGTGCATTGTGAGGTTCGGCCTCAAAGAAATCGATCCGGTCCGTCGCCATTCGTATGCCGTGAATCACGGCCTGTGCCGTATCTCCCAGTCCAAGTCCGGAAGTGGGACGGTGGAACCTCACTGCAGCAGAGCCAAACAGGGTACTGCGGATAAAGCTCTGGATGCCATTGTGGGTTCCTCCTCCATGCCTGCCCAGGTAGTTCCCATAGGTTTTCACATTATTGACCGGTCTCAGGTTCCCTGCCAACCTGAGTTTTTCGATTTGCTTTAAACCATTATCCCAATGATTTTGTCCCCGCTGGTGATTGTTCTGTGAGATCTCCACAAAGGAGTAGGTCTCTGGATGATCAAAGCTCTCTCGGTGCGAAATATGATCCAGGTCCCAGGGATCCCACATTTCGGTAACATGTATCGTTTTATCACTCTCATTGGCCCTCTTACGAATGTATTCTGACCAGAACTTCCCCCATTCGGAGGTAACCGATGTCTCATTGTCAATGCAGTAAAGTACATTGTTAAACTCCAGAGTGTAAGACAAAAGCTTATCCACAAAGCGCTGCTGATAGTTCAGCAAGGGCATGTTGTTCTGATGGGAAGGAACGGACCAGAAAAAGGGATTTTCACACATGGTGGGATGTGTCTCCACTTCCAAAGGCAGTTTGGTTCGCTCTGCAGAGTAGTTCATGTTATTTGTTGGATTGAAGGGATTGACCTCCCAGTTCTCCCGGTAAAAATCAAAGGTGGCCCAGATCTCCACCTGTACCACAATCTCTCTCTGAGAAGTGAGTTCCAACAGCGATTGAAAGCGGTTCCAGTATTCCTGATTCCATTTATTGAGATCATATAAGCCGGATTCCAGATCGATGTGAAAGGCCCATACATTGCCACTGTCCCTGCTGGACATGGTATTTCGTACATAGTTCCCTCCTACCGAAGCCAGCAGGTCAAGCTGTTCCTCCAGCCGTGGCAGCTGGAACAGGTTATCCTCGTCCGATCCGCCAAGCAATAGGACAGGTTCCCCGTTGTATTCCCAGTATTGTGGATAGGAGGCACTGATATCAATACCTGATGGAGTGACAGGAATCTGCCCGGTGGAACAGGCTGTCAAGATAAGCAGTAGCGAAATAAGCGGTCTTGTTGACATTGGATTACTTTTTAAAGATTTGGATTATTCATGTATAAAAATAGCCACAGAATTCTGATTTGGGACATGAATAAGCTATAATCTGTCCAATGAATTTTTGTTTTTCTTTTAAAGTAGCCTAATTTGCATATTCGCCACCTCTAAGATGCCATATGAGCCTACCTTTCAAAGCTTTCAAACCCGATATAGACCTGCTCTATAAAGTGCTCAGAAGGGAAAATACAGAGCGTCCCGTGTTATTTGAGTTTATTATTAACCTGGAGACCTGTCGGGAAGTTTCGGGCCGGGACAGACAGCCCCAGCCAGGTACCGTAGAATACTACAGGATGATCATAGAGGCCTTCAGGAACCTGGGATATGATGTTGCCCCGGTCTACACCTATGAATCTGGCCTGTTCTCCTTTCCCAAAGGGGATCATGATGCACTGGCCAGCAGGTCCCAGAACCAGGGTGCCCTGATTACCGACCAGAAATCGTTCGAGAGCTACCCATGGCCAGATGCAGAATCCGGTAACTATGACGTGTACAATCAACTATCGGGATACCTTCCCGACGGAATGAAACTGCTTGGATTCAGCAATG
>JAYEOJ010000499.1:0-2285 GCA_034722835.1 Bacteroidota bacterium
AACAGCCTGAGCGATGAGGAAAAAAATGAAGGATTTGTAAGCCTCTTTAACGGAAAGGATCTATCCAACTGGGCCGGAAACGAACACAGTTACTCTGTGGAGGACGGGACCATTGTGATCCGCCCGGACAAAAGCGGAGGAAACCTTTATACGGAGAAGGAGTATGCTGATTTTATTTTCCGTTTCGAGTTTAAATTGACACCCGGCGCCAATAACGGACTGGGTGTGCGGACCCCCATAGAAGGAAATGCCGCCTATGAGGGTTACGAGCTGCAGATCCTGGATAATACAGCCGAGGTATATGCCAAGCTGCAAGCCTACCAGTATCATGGTTCTGTCTATGGCATTATTCCGGCCAAAAGAGGTTATCTGAAACCGGTAGGAGAATGGAACTCACAGGAAGTTTACATGAAAGGAGATAAGATCAGGGTCACACTCAATGGTACTGATATTGTGGACGGTGACCTGAAAGAGGCCAGCAAAAATGGTACTCCGGACCACAGGGAACACCCCGGATTAAGTCGTACCACTGGCCATATCGGCTTCCTGGGACATGGCTCGCTGCTCTGGTTCCGGAATATCCGGATCAAAGAGTTATAGGTGTTCTGGTCCTACATCAGAGTCAGGACTATAATGGTATCAATTGGTTTTACTTTCTTTTTGGGAATGGTGATGCTGATTCCATCTTCGTTTCTTTTTACGTCGGCTCTGCTTCGATCATCAAAGTAAACTGCTGATCTCAATCGACTGGAATCAATCCCTTGAATTTCAATGGACCGCCCATTGTAGTCAAGCACATGCACATAGACCATGTTCCCTTTCGTGGTGGTGGCTCCCCACTCCTGCGGCCTTACCGGTCCCTTCCGGGTTCCGTACACAGCTTCTCCATAGCTCTCCAGCCACTGACCGATGGCCATCAGGGTATCCACATTTTCGGGCTGGATCCTTCCGTTGGGCATGGGACCTGTATTCAACAGGAAATTGGCTCCGTAGCCGGCAGCCCTGACCATGGTATGGATCAGTTTCTCCACCGACTTGTAGTTCTGATCGATAATATTAAATCCCCAGGATCCGTTCATGGTTTCACACATCTCCAGGGGTACCTGATCTGATATCCCCGTATTGTTGAAACCCATGGAATTCTCCCCTGGAAGGTCACGCTCGAACATCATAAAATCTTCACCCGGAAAGGGCATCTTATGGTGATTGCTTCCAATGAGCGCACCGGGCTGATGTTTGTGGATGAGGGCATAGGTCTCATCCAGTCGCCAATCCGCATCGGGCTTATCCCACATGCCATCAAACCAGATTCCACCAATCTCCCCGTACTGGGTCAGCAATTCGGAAAGCTGGGTGTTCATGTAATCGATGTAGGCATTAAAATCACCTGACTGCGACCGGTCTGCAATCCCTTTTCCTGTGCGCCCATGCGGAAAATAATCACTTTGGTGCCAGTCCAGCTGACTGTGATAGAAGAAGAGTTTCACTCCCTGCCTGTCACATTCCTCCTTCAGCATCCCGATCACATCCTTTCCATAGGGAGTGGCATCCACAATATTATAGTCACTGATCCTGGAATCGTACATGGCAAATCCATCATGGTGCTTGCTTGTAATGGTAATGTATTTCATCCCTGCCTTCTTAACCATGGATACCCACTCGGCCGGATCAAACTGGGTTGGATTAAAGAAACCCGGTAGTTTTTCATACTGCACGATGGGAATATTCTTTTGCTCCATGATCCATTCTGCAATCCCCTGGTCGCCACCGCCACCCATAATAGAATAAACGCCCCAGTGAACAAAGAGACCGTATTTGGCATCCTGGAACCATTCACGGTTATCCAGATTCTCCTGGCTTGGTACATATCCCTCCTGGGCAGTTACAGAGGTGCAAAGGAATCCTGCAAAAAGTGCAAGTACAAAAAATCTTGATAACTTAGGTCTCATGATGTATTGGTTTTAGTTAAGTACAGAAACAATTAGGTAGTCCTCAAATTTAGTAATTTAAATAAAATTAAGCTTAAAATGAGACACATCACCTTCATCAGCCTGCTACTCTTTGCTTCGCTTCTTACAGCTCAACAGCCAAACGTTCTGTTTATTATTTCAGATGATCTGAATACCAATATCGGGCCCTATATGGAGATTGCAAACCACACTCCGCATCTGGACCAGCTGGCAGCTGAGGGGGTGCGGTTTACCAGGACCTATTGCCAGTTCCCTTTGTGTGGTCCTTCCCGGGCCTCCCTTATGAGTGGGCTATATCCGGAAAGCAATGGCGTT
>JAYEOJ010000500.1:0-2284 GCA_034722835.1 Bacteroidota bacterium
CCTTACTGATAAGACAGTGGCCCTGATGTGTGAGGCCGTGATCCTGTTTATATAGTCCTTAAGAACCGGTGTGGCATATCCCCTGACCAGGTAGAACAGGTATAGCACAAAAAGGCCGATGGGTTGCTGGAACCTGCTCAAAGCCAGGTAGCCCATTGGGATAAGCAGGGCAATAATAAGAACGGACCATCTCTGCCCAAGCTTTTTCTCCAGCCTGTGAGCCGTGTAGGAGGTGATGGCTACGGTAAGGTTCAGCGTGGTCCACAGGATCCCGAACCAGGCAATATCGATCCTCGAATACTCGAAAAAGGGTTGAGCAAACCAGGCCATGGTTAGCGTGGCGGTGCCTGTGATAGCGCTAAACAGAATATTTCGTCTCAGGGGACGGTCCGTTATCAGCGCAAACCTGGCAATCTGAACTATTTCCATTATTCCAGCTTTGATCAGTGGAATTTTTCGGGTGGGCTCTACAAGCGTAAGGGCAGCGGGAAGGGCTATAAAGGCAACAAAGGTTTGAGCTATGTAGGGAGTTCTGATGCTGATGCCGGCAAGCAAACCACCTAGAATGCCGGCAATGGCTTCAGCCACATTCCCCAGGGAGGTGATCCTACCCTCAAAACGGGTATATTTTTTTTCTTCACCTTTGTCCAGGAGGGAGTCATAGAGCATGGCCGAATCGGCTCCCGATATGCAGCTTTGTCCGATACCCAGAATGATTTCAGCCACCAGGAATCCAAGAAAGCCAAAGCTCAGGCTATAGGTGGTGAATCCCAGTACGCCAAAGACCGTCCCGATGATCAGGGTCTTCTTTCTTCCAATCACATCAGCCAGGTATCCCGAAGGAACTTCCAGGACCACAATGGCAATGGAGTAAACGGCCTGCAGGATCATAATATCCTTCATGGAGAGGCCGTTGCTTTCGTAGAAAGGGACCACGATGGGCATGTAGAGCATGAACCATTTAGCGATCTTTATCAGGTAGAGACGGGTGATATTTGGATGGACCGGTTTAGGCAATAGAGCTGGATTTGGAACAAAACTATAAAAAGCAGGAGGATCCCCCAGAGATGTTTTAGAAAATATTTACCGAAATGGCTTTGTGGCTATCTTTGATACAAACTGCTGATTATGGGTATGACGGTTATTGAAAAGATTCTGGCTTCACATTCCGGACAGGATCAGGTAGGTCCGGGCGATATTGTGGATGTGATGATAGATGCACGAGTAGCACGTGATTTTGGAGGAGCCAATGTGGTCAAGCACCTGGAAGATAATCACTTGACTATTGATGATACGGCCCGCACCTTTTTCACCTTCGACTGCAATCCGACAGGTTCGGATCAGAAGTATGCGGCCAATCAGCATAAGTGTAGGATGTTTGCGAAGAAGGAAGGGATCAGAGTATACGATATTGACAAGGGCATCGGAACCCATATTCTGATGGAGGAGGGCTTATGCTATCCGGGATCCACAGCAGTTTCTACAGATTCGCATGCCAATATCCTGGGTGCCGTGGGTGCATTCGGGCAGGGCATGGGCGATAAAGACATTGCCGTTGCATGGCACAAAGGTGCCACCTGGTTCAAGGTACCTTCTTCGGTGAAGGTTGTTCTGGAGGGAATCCTGGATCCGCAAATTACGGCCAAAGATATCGCATTAAATCTGCTGGATCATTTCGGGGCCAGCACCCTGCTTGGAACGGCCATTGAGATGGAAGGAGAGATGGTGGAGAACCTGACCCTGGATCAGCGCATCACCATTGCCTCCATGGCCACAGAGATGGGAGCCATTATTATTCTGTTCCAGCCAAATAAAGAAGTAATCAGGTATTGTGAATCCCGGACCAGGAAGAAAATTGAACCGGTAATTGCTGACGGGAATGCTGATTACAAGGAGGTGTATCACCTGGATGTGTCAAAATTCTCCTGCAGGATATCTCTACCCGGGAAACCTCACGATACTTCAAGTTTGCCTGAAGAGAAGGTGTGGATCGATTCAGCTTTCATAGGCAGTTGTACCAATGGGAGGATGGAGGATTTAAGGGCCGCGGCTGCTGTTCTTGATGGTCGCCATGTGGCCGAGGGAGTGGTGCTGAAAATTGTTCCTGCCACGGACCGGGTCTGGCAACGTTGTATGGAGGAAGGCTTGCTTGAGATCTTTAAGCAGTCTGGAGCACTGGTCTCAAATGCCGGATGTGCAGGGTGTGCTGCCGGACAGGTAGGGCAGAACGGACCTGGTGAGATAACTGTCAGCACAGGGAACCGCAATTTCCCCGGGAAACAGG
>JAYEOJ010000501.1:0-9390 GCA_034722835.1 Bacteroidota bacterium
AATCGCCCAGGCTTCGCTCTGCATTCCAGTGTGAATATTCTGCGGAATAATCGGAGATGATCAGGGCTGAAATATGGAGCTGGTCCGATTCAAAAAACTTGTAGAGATCATTTTCAGCATCTTCCCTGGGAACCCCGTAGTTTCCTACAATGGGATAGGTAAGTACCAGAACCTGCCCTTTGTAGGAAGGATCGGTAAGACTTTCAGGATATCCGGTCATGGCCGTATTGAAAACCACCTCTCCTGCCATGCTGCCTTCATAACCGAAAGATTTACCATGAAATGTGGATCCATCCTCCAGGATCAGTTTAATTGCTTTGAACTCCATCGTCTATGTTATTGCTTGATTCAATTTCTATCAGGTTGTTTATGATCTGTTCAGCCTGTTCAGGGGTAACGCGCTTTGCAACTATTTCTTTCTCCCGGCCCAGCACGAAGAGCTGGGGATAGCTCTGCAGGTTATATAATCTTCTGAAATCATTGCTGTAGGGGCTCCAGCAATTGACCCATCCCAAGAGGTGATTTTCGTTTATAAAATCAACCCACTGCTCTTTTCCTTCAATGGAGTTGATCACATGCACACTGAGGACCTCAACTTCTTTCTCCTTCAACCTGGTGTATACTTCGTGAAGGGCCGGAGTTGACTTCTGGCAATGACCGCAATCAGTCTCCCAGAAATAGAGGATGGTAAACGGGGCATCAATATCGTGAAGATAGAAATCCTGACCGATATGAGGGTCCTTCTTAATAGCCGTATCCTGGGCCGCCATGCCAAAGTGTTCATCAGGAATCTGACGTAAAATCAGGTTGGGCGCCCTTTGACCGATCAATGTGGGTTTGTTGAGTTCTAAATTCTCCTGGAGTTTGTCTATAAACTCCGGACTGCTCCAGGTGGCATCGGGAATGTAGTAAAACTCGGCAATATGAAAATAGACTCCGTCCATGCCGATAAACTTGCTTTCTGCAAAGTGATTGAACAAAGTAATAAGCATATACCTGTAAAGTTCATCATCCTGCTTGGATCCGTTTAGCAAAAAATCGACAGCCATCATAAGTGAATCGGGATGTTGTGGAACGGCCCTGGTCAGGTAGTTCATGATCTTTCCCTCATACAGTGGGGTGTGCAGAAGTCTGACATTGAAGGGATCAAATCGGTCAAAGTAGTGTTCCCGGTAATAATAGAAGCGGATGGAATCGTCGTGCCTTCTTTCTCCGTTTAGCATGTTATCGGGAGGAATGGGGTCCCTGGTGGCGCCAATGAAATCTGAAACAAACAGTGAGGAGTAATCTGTTTCAACCTGGTCCATGTAAGCTTCCATCTCCTTGTTGATCCGCTTTTGTTCCTCCGCAATCCTGGAGCTGTCTGCCGGGGCAGAAGCACTGCTGTTCCGGGATGTGAGGATATCCAGCTCAGCCCGCTTTCCCTGCAGGAAAAACTTATATTCCTGGAATATCCTGTTGTCTTCCGAATCACGGAAGGAGATGCTCTTCACAAGATCTGAGGTATCGGCGCTTACGAATAAGTCCTGATCGCCCCCCAGCAACAGGTCAAAATAATGACCAGGATCCAGATAGACCAGGTAAAGTCCGCCGGTAAATGCCTCATTTCCCTGGAAAACTCCCCGGCCATTCTGATCAAGTACGCTTGTATCTTTAGGGATCATTCTGGAAGTAAAATACTCACCAAGAATGATGGTGTCGTTTGAAAGCCCTTTAAATTCAACTTCAATGCGGTATCCCTGAGCCGACAGAGAGGAGGAGAGAAGGATTGCGGAAAGCAAGGATAAAAATCCCTTTAAGAATGTCATCAAACGCATCTTTTAAAAATCGGTCAAAGTTAATGATTCTAATTTTATAGGCGAAAATCATTAACTTGTCTGCACTATGTATACACTTCTTGAAGCACAAAATCTGGTAGAGAAACATATTCAAACCCTTTCCATCCCGGATACCCCGCCCGAATTGTACGAACCTGTCAGGTACATTTTATCCCTGGGAGGAAAGCGTATCAGGCCTGCACTTGTGATCCTGGCCTGCGATCTGTTTGATGGAGATGTGGCATCAGCTCTGATCCCTGCAGTAGCCATTGAGGTATTTCACAATTTTACCCTCCTGCATGATGATATCATGGATCGTTCCGAACGACGCAGGGGCCATCCGACAGTGCATATTAAATACAACGAGAATGTGGCCATTTTGTCGGGCGATGTTATGTCGATTCTGGCCAGCCACCTGATGAACCAGGCTCCGGGAGTAGTGTTGAACACGGTCCACGGAGTGTTTACCAAAACGGCCATGCAGGTATGTGAAGGGCAGCAGATGGATATGAATTTCGAGGAATTGTTATCTGTGTCGGAAGAGGAGTACCTGACTATGATTGAGTTAAAGACAGCGGTATTGATAGCTGCCAGCCTGAAGATTGGTGCCATCCTGGGAGGTGCCTCCCAGAGAGATTCGGAGGATCTTTATGAATTTGGAAGAAACCTGGGTATTGCATTTCAGCTGCAGGACGACCTGCTCGATACCTATGGCGATCCGGCAGTGATGGGTAAGAACCAGGGTACGGATATTGTGGATAATAAGAAGACCTTTCTGATGATTCAGGCCCTGGAAGCAGCCACTGTCACTCAAAAAGAGGAGCTGATCACCTGGCTCAAAGAGAAAGACTTTGAACCAAAGGAAAAAATCAGAGCCGTTACCTCCATCATGGATTCAGTGAATGTGAAAGAGGTGACAGAGCACAGAATCAAAGATTATTACCAGAAGGCACTTGCGAATCTGGAAAACCTGAACAGACCAGAAGAGCGTAAAAAAGAGTTATACAATTTCGCCTCTTTTCTTATGAATCGAAACCGCTGATTCCCAATTCCATCAACAGCTCCTCCTGCTGGAAATTCTGTAGAAGGATCCGCAACTCCTCCATCTGGAACATGGCTTCATTCATCTCCCGCTGAATGGATGAACTATGCCTTGGTTTCATGGCCCTGAAATATATCAACCTTTCGCTCAGGTTCTGGTAGTGTTCCGAGAGAATAAGATTGGCTTTCTCTGTCTCACCACAAAGGTAGTATGCCTCAATGATCCCCTCATGGTGGATCACTCCTCCTTCTCTTGTGGGAAGCGTGATGCCGGTAATATACTGGTCATAGGGGAGAACCCTGGAGGGAGCCAGGTCCATACAGCGGTCGAGGACTTCTACAGCACGCTCCCTGTCGCCTTCCTGAAGCAGTTGCAAAGCCAGGCGGGTATAGAGACTTCTGAAACGAATGACTGACATGGTTCGAATGGTATAGTAATCCAGTTGAACATCTTTCGCATTCATCCGGCCCCACTCGAACTTGTTCATCAGGCGGTCATACAGTGTATCCGTATCAATGGAGCCCATAACAAGGATACTCTCATAGGGTGTTCTGACGGGCACCAGCCGGTAGGCCAGTCCCTCGAGCCGGTAAAACTCTTCCAGGCCCAGGGATCCGTCAAAACCACCAGCTGTATAATAAACCGGCCGGTTCCACTTGTTGGAGCTTATGATATCCAGTTGTCCGAGTATGTTTTTCAGGATCTGACCGTTGGGCTCCAGCTGAACCGGGATATGTTTCTCGATCCTGCCGGCATCTTCAGGGACTACGGTACCATTGGAAACCACCGTGGCTGAATCTACCTGAATGATCAGTTGATGGGTGGGAATGAAGTTGACCTGGCTACCGCTTCGCAGCCTGACCTTGGTTTCCGGATTTTCGCTCTGCATAAACCTGAGCATATAATCGGTGGTGGCCCGTTGTTTGTGTTCCCGTACATAGATGCTGTTTCCCGGAATGGCCTCATATTTATCCTGTGTCATGGTGAAAGGTAGCGGCTCCGAATCATAATTCTTCCACCTGGCCTGATCGATATACCAGTCCATATTGAACAGCATCATGTTCACGATGCGGACATCCTCCCGGACACCTTCCACGTCCTGGACATACCAGAGAGGAAAGGTATCATTATCTCCTACGGTAAACAGGACGGCATCTTTGCTGCATGAATTCAGGTAGTTCCTGGCAATATCACGGGCGGTGTACCGGCCCGACCGATCGTGGTCATCCCAGTTCTGAGTAGCCATCAGCAGGGGAACGGCTACCAGACTGATTGCAGTGGCCAGAATGGCAGATAGTTTTGGATTCAGTTTGGACCGGATTACCTGAAAAAGCCCTGCCACACCCATCCCGATCCAGATGGCAAAAGCATAGAATGATCCTGCGAAGGCATAATCGCGCTCACGGGGTTGATAGGGTGTCTGGTTCAGGTAGATTACAATGGCTACCCCGGTCAGAATAAACAGGCTCATGACAATCCAGAAATCGCGTGCATTCTTATCCAGCTGGAAAAACATACCCACCAGTCCCAGTAAAAGGGGCAGGAAGAAATAGGTGTTTCTGGCCGGATGGTTCAACATCTGATCCGGCAGGTTAAGCTGGGGGCCTATCCTGGCCGCATCGAGGAATCCGATCCCGCTGATCCAGTTTCCATTCAGTACGTTTCCGTGTCCCTGGATATCGTTCTGCCTCCCTGCAAAGTTCCACATAAAATATCGCAGGTACATATGTCCGATCTGGTAGCGGAACAGGAACTCCATATTGTCAAGGATACCGGGATTTGCAGGATTGTTAATGGTCCCAAACTCCTGGTAGGCCTGCCTGTGATTGGGATCCCGGCTGTACATGCGTGGAAGCAGGACCTTGCTTCCTTTCATGACCACCTCAGGCTTGTGATAGGCGATTTCATACCTGTTCTCTTCTTTATTCAGCTTGTAAACGGGCTTTTTATACACCAGGTCTTCCACCTCTGCATTGTACTGGTGACCAAGAATAAGAGGCCGGTCCCCGTACTGTTCCCGGTTCAGGTAGGAGAGCAGGGCAAAGATATTTTCCGGACGGTTTTCGTTCATGGGTGGACCAGCCAGGGAGCGGATTACGATCAGGGCATAGGAGGAGTACCCGATAATAATTACTGTAATGGCCAGCAGCACCGTATTCCAGAGTATATTCTTTTTCCGGAACTGGGTCCGATAGATCCCATAAATCAAAGTACCCAGCAGGAGAAAAACGTAGATGACCACTCCAACATTGTAATGCAAGCCAACTGTATTGGTAAAGAACTTCTCCACTACGGTAGCCACCTTGACAATGCCGGGGATAATTCCATACATGATCGACAGGAGGATAATTACCGATACCCCCAGTGCTCTCAGAATCCCTTTGCGTGTTACTTTCGGGGTTTTTTTGAAATAGTAGACCAGCACAATGGCAGGGATGGCCAGAAGATTCAGGAGGTGCACACCAATGGAGAGTCCGATCAGGTAGGCGATCAGTATCAGCCAACGGTTGGCACCCGGTTCATCAGCCACATTCTCCCATTTGAGAATGGCCCAGAAAACCAGTGCAGTAAAGAGAGACGAGGTGGCGTATACCTCTCCTTCAACAGCTGAAAACCAGAAGGTGTCTGAAAAGGTGTAAGCCATGGCGCCCACGAAGGAGCCCCCGAGGACCACGATCGTTTCAGGGATGGAAGCCTTGCCGGAAGCATCCATGACTATTTTCTTCAGGAGGTGAGAAATGGTCCAGAAGAGAAAGAGAATGGTAAAAGCACTGGCAAAGGCTGAAACCGCATTGATCATCATTGCCACCTTTTCGGTATTGGAAGTAAAGAGAGAAAAGACCCTTCCAAGGATCATATATAATGGAGCTCCCGGGGGGTGTCCCACCTGCAGCTTATAGGAACTGGCAATAAACTCACCACAATCCCACAGGCTGACCGTGGGCTCAAGGGTGAGCAGGTATACAATCAGGGCGATGACAAAACTTATCCAGCCCAGAAGAAGATTTATTTTTTTAAAATGCATGTGGTGCTTCGATTCCTATATTGGTTTGGCTGGCACGAATTTAACGCTTTTTTCAGCACTGCTGGCAAAAAACAAAATTTTTGAAAATGTTGACAGGTATTGAATGGAAATATATATTTGTTGTTTACTAAATCTAAAAGTACATGACTTTGAAAGGAATGAACGACCTGGATCACCCTCTCTACACGGATTATCCCGAATTTGAATTCGAACATGCCAACATCCAGGAGTCCGCTACCCTGCCTCCTGAAGAACAGACGCTTTTAGTCGGACTTGACAAAAGGAAGATGGATGGAACCCCCATCACTTATATTATCGGTTTTGTGGGCCGTCGTATCGATCTTATAAAGGTTGAGGAGGAACTACAGGGGGTCTGTCATACCTGCGGTTCTTCAAAGATGTTTGATATTGTATTAAAGGGCGATGTCCGTAAACGTGCCTATATCTATCTTCGAAACAGTGGATATAAAGTGAAATTTGCAGAAAACTAACCACTCAATATATCAGAAGTACAGCAAAGGCAGGATGATCTTCATTCTGCTTTTGTTTATTTCGGCAGGATTGAACGCGCAGTTCTACGAGTACGGACAGGATGCCGGGTCGTTAAAATGGTATCAGTTCAAGTCGCCTCACTATACTGTGATCCATCCGGCGGGTGCAGATAGTGTGGCAAAGACCTTTGCAAGGCGCCTGGAACATTATTATCCTTATCTGGGGCAGGCCCTCGATCATCGCCACAGCCATATGCCGGTGATCATCCATAACGAATCGAGCTTTTCGAACGGAGTTTTTGTCTGGGCACCCAAACGACTGGAAATTTTTACCAATCCGGATCCCAACGGATATTACCAGGACTGGCTGACACAACTGGCCCTTCATGAGGGAAGGCATGCTGTTCAGATTGACAAGTTAAACCAGGGCTTTACAAAGGGACTGTATTTCCTGGGAGGGGAGCAGGCAGTGGGGGCCATGGCCATATTTCTGCCCTACTGGTACCTGGAGGGGGATGCGGTGGATTCAGAGACCCGCCTCTCTGCCACCGGAAGGGGGAGGCAACCCTCCTTTGAGATGGCGATCAAAGCCCAGATGCTGGAGGCAGAAAAGCTCTGGTCCTTTTCCAAGGCAAGCATGGGTTCCTACAAGAACCATATACCTAATCACTACCAGCTGGGCTACCTGATGGTCAGGCATGGGAGACGAACCTACGGGGATCAATTCTGGATTGATTTTCAGCAATACGCTGCCAGGAAACCATTTCTGCTGAATCCCACCTGGTTCAGCATGAGGAAATATGGTATCAGCTCTAAAACAAAGTTTTATCGGGAAGCACTGAACAGTTACAAAGATCATTGGCAGATCACTGCTGAAAAGCGTGAATATACACCATTGATCTACTGGAAAACAAAGAGCAACCGACACTATACCTCATACACCTTTCCACATGAGGTTTCTAATCATAAAATGCTGTCACTGAAAACCGGGATAGATCAGATTCCCGAGTTTGTAATGCTTAATCGAGACGGAACTGAGAAAAAGCTTTTCCGACCGGGTTTTTTGAATTCGGGAAGGGTATCTTATTCAAGAAATAAGATTGTATGGGATGAATTTGTTCCGGATACCCGCTGGAGCAACAGGAATTACTCCATTATCCGGAGTTATAACTTGATTACTGGAGAGGTACGCAACCTAGGCAAAAGGACCCGGTATTTTTCACCGGCCATTTCGGGCGATGGAGAACAACTTGTTGTAGTGGAGCAGACCGAAAAACAGGAATTCAATCTGGCGATTCTGAACATGGATGGCAGCCTGGAGCAAAAGATTGCTTTTCCCGGAAACCGGTTTCTACAACAACCTGTCTGGATGGACCAGGACACAGCACTTGTGGTTCTGGTTTCGGTCGATTCGGGAAAATCGCTTTACAGTTATTCTCTTGAGAGTGGCAAATGGAACAGGCTGTTTGATGCCGGAATGGACGATATTTCATATCCTTCAGTGAAAGGGACGCAAATTTTTTTTAGCGGGACCTTTTCGGGTATAGATAATATATACTGCTATTATATGGGACTGAACCAGGCATTTCAGCTTACCTCCTCCCGTTTTGGGGCCTTTCACCCGCATGTTTCATCCGATGGTAAGACCCTTTACTATTCCAACTATACCTCTGATGGTTATGATGTAAGCTTTCTCGATTTGGAAGAGGGACTTTGGAAACCTATTGAGATGGCTCTTGATCATACGGAACAGATAGATTATCAACAGACTCCGGAGGAGGCCCGGATCGATAACTTACCAAATAATGAAGACTCCCTGGTGTTTGATACGAAACGATATCGAAAGGGGCTACATCTTTTTAATGTTCACTCCTGGGCACCCTTTTATTTTGATTACCTGAATCCGGAACTCACATTGGATCCGGAACAGCTTCCCCTTAGCCTGGGAGTCTCTTTACTCTCTCAAAACAGGCTGAGCACAGCAGTAAGTCAACTGGCTTACGAGTACAAAGACGGATTCCATATGTTCCACTCAGGAATTAAATTAAAGGGAAGGTATCCGGTTCTTAATCTGTATTTTGATTATGGCGGGGAGCCCAATGTACTGAGTCTTGCAGAGGGAGACTCAGTGATTTCCCTGCCACAGGATATAGGTTTTACGGCTCAAAGCTATGTGCCCTTCCGGATCAATACGGGAAAATTCTTATCCCTGATCCAACCCCAGATCGATTATTTTTACCGGAGAGATATCCAGTACAATGAGAGCCAGCAGAGCTATGAGCAGGGAGCCCATTATTTTTACTACAGTCTCTATGCCACCTCCTACCTGAGGAAAGGCCTGAGAGACATATTGCCCAGGGCAGGAGTCACGGTAAAAGGAGGGTATTATCATGCTCCCTTTGAAAATCAGGTGTTTGGTTCGGTTGCCATTGGAGGAGTCACCACCTATCTTCCCGGCCTCCTCAGACATCAGACCATCCGGCTATCTGCCTTTTACCAGAAGCAGTTTCCTCTGGATATGTCCCATCCGGCCTTCATCAATTTAATCTCCATGCCCAGGGGATTGCAGGGGATTTATGGAGAGATACTCACCAAGTACAGTGCCGATTATGTTTTTCCCATCCTCTATCCGGACCTTGAAATTGGATCTTTACTCTACCTGAAACGGATCAGGGGATCACTGTGGACCGATTACATGGTGGGAACCAATGTGATTATTTACGATCCGCAACCCCATTACGAAGACAAGAATTTTAACACCTTTGGAGCTGACCTGGTACTGGATATGAATATTTTCAGGATCTCATTTCCCCTGTCAGTGGGGGGAAGAATAATTTATGAGCCTCAAACCGGCCAGGTAAGTTTTGAGGGCATCTACTCCATCGATATCAATTAATTCATAATTTTGCATCGCATGGATGAGCTATTTCATTATGGTCGGAAGGGGATTATAAGGTTTTTTAAAGAAAACCGGGTGGCCATACTTTATACCCTTATTATTCACCTGGTGATCCT